>JAEXPO010000348.1 GCA_023446675.1 Bacillota bacterium
TTACTGCACTGTCCAAAGCGGGCTATGCCCACAACCTAATGGATAAGAAACGCCGATGGAATAACCTGGTCTTATTAGCGCTCCTTAACTATCAGATACCAATCATGCATGTAAGGATTATTCACCTACCTGAATCCTATGCAAAAGAGGTGGTCGGTTATGATTAATCCTTTTAAAACCCTTAATACTATGTATGAAAGGTCATTCTCAGCACAACAAAAAGAGCATAGTCACTATGCTCTTGCTTTACATGGAAGGATTTTTAATTATACGCCAAAATTGGGTGAGCCTTACTTTTTAGTAACAAGCTCACGCCAGGCAAAATCACCCCGCTGAAGTCCGTTAATAAGAACCTCGGCTGTTGCAAGATTGGTTGCGATGGGAATGTTATTTTGATCGCACAAAGCCCATAGCTGAGTTAAATTACTGCTTTCCATTGATTCAGGGTCGGCAAAGTAAATCACCAGATCCATCTCATTGTAAGCCACTCTCGCAATGATCTGCTGTTCCCCCAGCTCTCCGAAATCCAAGGTAAATACATTTAAGTCCGTCGACTCGGAAACGATTGCCCCTGTGCGTCCTGTAGCGTAAAGAGAATGCTTGCAGAGCACAAACTTGTAGGCTATGCAGAAAGCCTCCATCAACTCTTTTTTCCTGTCATGCGCTATGAGAGCAATGTTCATATGTTTCCTCTTATCTTCCCGCGTTTTTCATTCCCTTAATGGGAATATTGGCGACAAGGGCGGGAACTATTCTTTCGCCGTCATCACTGTTTGTTTTGGTTAATTGGATATCCAGGGACTGCTCATCAATATCCATGTAATTACTAATCACCTTGATAATTTCTGTTTTAACCATCTCCAGAAATTGGGGCGACACATTGGATCTGTCATGAATAAGAACAAGCTTAAGCCTTTCCTTCGCAACATCCTTGGAGGTATTCTTTCTTCTGTCCAGCAGCTTGAATAAATCAATCATCCTGCACTCCTCCTTACGCGGGCTTAATTCCGAATAATTTTTTCATCTTGGAAAGAATACCCTCAGGAACATTAATGTCCAAAAGAGGAACATCCTCGCCCATAACACGTCTCGTAATATTGCGGTAAGCCAATCCGGCCTGTGACTTTGGGTCATTCACCGCAGGTTCGCCCTTGTTGGTGGATATAATTATATTCTCGTCATCCGGCACCACACCGATAAGGCTGATGGCCAGGATATCGATAATGTCGTCAATGGACATCATATCGCCTCTTTTTACCATGTCCGCCCGGACACGGTTGACAATGAGACGGGGGTTTTTTATTTCATGAGCCTCCAACAGTCCAATAATTCTGTCCGCATCTCTTACGGCAGAGACCTCGGGAGTGGTAACGACAACAGCCTGATCCGCACCTGCGATTGCATTTTTAAAGCCCTGCTCAATGCCGGCGGGACAATCAATAAGAATATAATCATACTCCCGCTTCAGGTCTTCACAAAGCTTAACCATCTGGGTGGGATTAACGGCAGATTTATCCCGGGTTTGAGCGGCAGGCAAAAGGTACAGCCCTTCAAACCGCTTATCCTTTATGAGGGCTTGCTTTAAACGGCAATTACGTTCAATAACATCGACCAGATCGTAAACGATTCGGTTTTCGAGCCCCATAACAACATCCAAATTTCTAAGCCCGATATCCGTATCAATGAGAACAACCTTTTTACCCAGTAAAGACAGGCCTGTTCCCAGATTTGCCGTTGTAGTCGTTTTGCCGACGCCACCCTTGCCGGATGTTACCACAATGACCTCACCCATATGTATCTTCCTCCGACTTGTCGATCTACTCTTACGTATGTACTTTCAATTTACACCAAAATAAGAACAATATGACTTTTAACCAAATTCACATCAATCCACAAGGATATAATTGGAATAGTGCTAAACATATACTGATAATATAACTTTTTTTAGGTTAAAAGTCAACGTACCGATTGTCCTAGGCTTTATCGACAACAATGCCATCCTCTTTAATTTCAGCTATTTCCGGATATTTGGAGGCTTCCGCATCATCCTCCGGCATTCTGGCAATGGCCCCGGCAATTCTTATTTGAGTGGGCCGCAAATTCAAAGCATAAATAAAGGCATCACGATTTCCGTCGGCTCCCGCATGAACCATACCCCGAAGAGTTCCCAGCACCACAACATTTCCCGCAGCTATAATTTCCCCTCCGGGATTAACATCACCCACTACCACAACATTGCCGTCAAAATCAATTCGCATGCCGTTTCTGACGGTAGACCTCACAAACTTGCAGCTGCCTTCATCGATTCCTGAGAAAAAGGAACGCCGTGGTTGAGCCTGTGATGCTGCCGATACACCCTGAGATGCTGCCTGTGCAGCTTGGGTGCCGCGCTGCGCAAGGGTGCGGGCACTTTCCTCCTCCCGGGCAAACCCTTCAATAACCGCGCCGCTTTTTGCATCCAGGATTTCCTTTACCTGAAGCTCCTCATTGTCGGACAGCTTCAAGCCTCTGTAGCTGACCTTTATTTTAGCCCCCTTAAAAAACCTGGCCGCCGCACTTACCTTGGCCTCAATCTCCTCAAGAACCCGGCTTATAATGTAATCCTCGGGAATGACAATAATGAGCCCTTCCGAATTGCCTTTAAAAACAATGTTTTTTGCTTCCTGTTCCATAAACGGTTTGTCAATCCTTTTCTCTCTTTTGAATATTGTGCCTCAAGAACTCATTCTACCAGATGATCTCCACTGCTTCCACCGAATCTTTGTCAGCCTGGCTGTTTTTTTCATTGAGTCTAAAGTATTCAAGCAGAAATTCCCGGGCAATGGGAGCCGTATAGGAACCCCATACACCATGCTCGACAACCACCACAACGGCAATCTCAGGATCGTCCATGGGCGCGTAGCAAACAAAAAGGCCATGGGAGGAGGTGGTTGCTTCCCGGCCCGTCTCTGAGGTTCCGGTCTTACCTGCCACGGTAATGTTATTTTTCGAAAAATCCTCAAAGACCTTGGAAGCGGTACCGTCGGTTTTGTTGGTAACAGCAGCCATACCCTTCTTAACAGCAGCAAACGAGGCTTGAGAAGCTGGTATATCCGTATAGGTACCGGGGGCTTCGTAGGTAATTTCGCCGTTGGCGGATACGGCCATTTGTATGAGATGGGGCGTATATTGCCTTCCGTTATTGGCAATGGCGCTGATATAATTGGCAATCTGAATGGGTGTAAAGGAGTTATAGAGCTGTCCGATGGAGGCCATGGCGGTATTGGCCGGGTACCAGTCCTCATTATAGTATTTCCGCTTGTATTCCTTTGAGGCCAGCGATCCCACGCTTTCTCCGATTTCAATGCCGGTGGGCTTGCCAAAGCCAAAGATTCTGGCCCACTCCGCTATCTTGTCGATACCCGTCATTACACCTACCTTGTAGAAATACATATTGCTGGAGGTTTCAAGAGCCCTTTCCAGATTAATATAGCCCTGATTGCCTTCCAGATTGGTAAAGGGGTAATCACCGATAACCTCTCTGTACGGAGCATTAATTTTCTGATTCGCGGTTATAACCCCGCTTTCCAAAGCCGCCATGGCAACAAGGGGCTTATAGGTGGAGCCCGGAGGATAGGCACTGTTGGTCGCCCTGTTCAGGCTCGCAGAGTTTTCATCCGTTAGAAGAGCCTGAATGGCCTCCGAATCATTATTAATATAAATATTGGGATCAAAGGAGGGCGAGCTGGCCATGGCCAGCACTTCACCTGTTTTTACAGAGAGAGCAACAAGCGCCCCCGCATTGGCATCACCGAAATTTTTTCTTCCGTTAGCTCCGATTTTTTCAGTGGCCGCCCTGTCCCGAATATCTTTAATTCCATTTTCCAGAGCATTTACCGCAACCTTTTGAAGCTCCATATCAATGGTTAAATAGAGATCCTGTCCGGGCTTAGGTTCCTGCTCCACATAGGCCTGAGTGGTTTTTCCCGTTTCATCCACTTCCTTGAAGGTCTTTCCGGGGATTCCTCTTAAAAGATACTCCGCGGCGCTTTCTATTCCTGTCTTTCCTATGATGTCGTTAGCAAGATAAAGTACATTGCTCTTATCCTTGGCCAGCTCCTCGTTTTTGAGCTTCAGCTCCTCCGAGGAAATATTGGAAACATAGCC
This sequence comes from Bacillota bacterium, assembly GCA_023446675.1. Taxonomy (GTDB): domain Bacteria; phylum Bacillota; class Clostridia; order DSM-8532; family DSM-8532; genus DTU059. Next base: position 4,147 of record JAEXPO010000348.1, read on the forward strand.
CAGAACATGGGCAAGGTAAGGTGCATTATCGTAATATTCCCTATAGGGCTTTACAAAGGTCGTAACACCCCTTAACTCGCTCCCTCTTTCCTCCAGCTCCAGCATAACCTCTACGGATACGTCGTCGGCTAAAAGCAGAGGCTGCTTTACACTGGGCTGGCTCATAAGGATTTCATACCTTATCTGTAAAAGCTCCAGTGCCTCTTCCTCCGAGTAGGAGGAATCTATTTGGAAGACCTTTTCCCTAAGATATTTCAACGCCTGATCCGCAGTGATGATGTACTGCGCATCTTCCTTCACCATAACAAAGGTTTTTATAAAATCCGCCGGTTTTTCCGTTACAAAGCGCACGGGATCCAGGCTGATAAAATTGGTCAGCCGGGTTTTAACGGTTTTCCCATCCTTTTTAAGTACCTTAAGCATTTGGTTAAGCAGGTGATTTTTTTCTGCGTTAGTCATGCCGACATCCACATACTGAACGCCATAGCCCATGCGGCTTCCCGCAAGGGGTACTCCGTTTCGGTCATAAATATCGCCTCTTTGGGCATAAATGGTTCCGGTAGAGGCCATTCTCCGCACGGACTCTTCCCGCTTGGCCGAACCCTCAATAAGCTGCAGGCGGGCCAGGTTATATACAATGGCTACCGCGAGAGCCAGTATAAAAAGGGCCATGAGAATATATCTGTCGAGGCCTTCACGCCTTTTCTCTTTTTCGCTCATGATAACAACCTGTTCCTTTTTCTGTCGATATTATCCAGATTAGTATACAAATTCCGAAAGGGAATAAAAAAGGGAAGTATCAGAAAACCGTTATAAACCGCTTCCGGAAGAATAACCGTTGTAAACAGATAGGGTACATACCTGTACCCGCTGAACATAAAAACAATAAGTATAAAAAAGGTTTCCACCACCAGAGTCCCACACATGGAAAAGGTCATCATAACCAGAGGTCTTTCCCTGTAAAGCTTCTCATTAACCAAGGCAATGGGTATGGCGGCCAGCATAAACAAAAGACCGTACCAGCCAATGGTTTTTCCCATGAGTATATCCATAGTAAGGCCGAATAAAAGTCCCATCAGGGCGCTTTCACCCGGACTTCTAAGAAGTGCTACCGTAACGGTAAGAACCAAAAGAAGATTCGGCCTTACCGAAAAAAGCTCCATATATTCCAAAAGCGTACTCTGCAAGAAAGCGGCTACCCATACCATAACGGCGGCAGCCAGCACCCGGTATTTCATGAAAAGTCCCTTTCCTTTCCGTCAGGGCTTTTTTTGAAGAACCACAACGTCCTCCAACCGCTTAAAATCAACCAGGGGCTTTATAATAGCGTAGGAATCGTACTGGCCTTCGTTTCGAACGACCTCCACCACTTTTCCGATAATAATGCCCTTTGGATAAATACCTCCCATGCCTGAGGTTTCAACCATATCACCCGGCATCACATCCACATCGGGAGGAATGTAATCGGCACGGCAAAGGCCCTGGCTTCGGAGGGAAACATCGCCGCGCACGACAACATAGTCCCTGGATTTGGATAAGCGGGCGGTTACCGTACTGTCCATATCGATGATGGACACCACCCGTGAAGTCAAAAGCTCGGTTTTAGAGACCCTGCCTACAAGCCCGTAAGCCGTTATTACCGGAGCATCAACCGCTACACCGTCTTTTACGCCACGGTTAATGGTGAACACCTCAAACCAGTTTCCCGGATCCTTAGCAATAATATTGCCACCCAGAGAGTTATAGTCCTCATACTGATCCATAAAATTAAGCAAATCCTTCAGCTCCTGGTTTTCCTGTTCAAGCTGTGCTATCTTAAGGTTTTGCTGTTCAAGCTCGCTTACCCGCCGGTTAAGCTCCTCGTTTTGAGTTTTGGTATCCTGGATGTCCTTAAAGTACCCCAAGAGATCCTTTGCTTCTCCGCTTACCAGAGTGAAAAGGCGCTGAAAAGGAGCCGCAGGCACACTGATTATATTGCTGAGGATGTTGACGCCGCTTCTTTCACTGTAAGAAACCGCTGCCAGTGTAAGCAGCAGCACAATGGCGACGCTTAGTATAAAAAGCTTGTTTGTCAAAATCCTCCGCAATGCTCATACCCTCCTTAACCCTTTCTTCTGGATGAAAGAAGAACATTGCTGAGTACATCAATTTCTTCCAGTACCTTTCCTGTACCCAGCACCACACAATCCAGAGCATGCTCGGCAACATAGGCATGAATGCCTGTTTCCTCGGTAATGAGCCTGTCCAGGCCTCTTAACTGTCCTCCGCCGCCAGCAAGCATAATGCCTCTTTCCATAATATCGGAAGCAAGCTCCGGAGGGGTTTTTTCAAGTGTGTACTTTATAGAGTCCACTACGGCGTTGATGGGTTCTCTTAAAGCTTCCCTAATCTCCACCGACGAGATAATCATTTCCTTTGGAAGGCCTGTTACCAGATCCCGTCCGCTCACCGTGTAGGTTTCCTCTTCTTCCAGAGGATAGGCCGTACCGATTTTCAGCTTGATGGCCTCGGCGGTTCTCTCACCTATCATAAGGTTGTATTCCTTTTTGATATAGTGAATGATGGCATCGTCAAATTCATCTCCGGCAATGCGAAGGGATCGGCTAACCACGATACCGCCCAGAGAAATAACCGCCACCTCGCTGGTGCCTCCTCCAATATCCACAACCATGCTTCCGGAGGGCTCCTCTACGGGAAGACCCGCCCCAATGGCCGAAGCCATGGGCTCCTCAATCAAAAAAGCCTCTCTGGCACCGGCAGACATAGCCGAGTCCACAACAGCACGCTTCTCCACTTCCGTAACACCTGAGGGAACACAGATAATGATACGGGGCTTAACCAAAGGGTTATTTCCCACCGCCTTGCGAATAAAATATTTGAGCATGCCCTGAGTGGTCTCAAAATCAGCGATAACGCCATCCTTTAAAGGGCGGATAGCTGTGATGTTGCCCGGAGTACGTCCTATCATCTGTTTGGCTTCAACACCCACAGCAAGCACCTCTCCGGTATGATTGTTCACCGCAACCACGGAGGGTTCTCTTAAAATAACACCTTTTCCTTTTAAATAAACGAGGGTATTTGCAGTACCCAAATCGATTCCAACTTCTTTTGAAAACAAGGCCATGATAATTCTCCTTCTCACGTGTCGCTTTATCGGGATGCCATCGCAACCCTTT
>JAEXPO010000446.1 GCA_023446675.1 Bacillota bacterium
GGCTGTGCATACGCTATGAGAAAATGGGGCTACTGTTCTCGAAAAGGGTTAACTATGGGAAATTGCAGAATGATTTTTAATCCTTCCCCATAAACCGATTCGGCCTGAATTTCAATCTGCATTTCATCGCAAAAATGCTTGACTAAAAACAAGCCAATACCCGTCGCTTTTTTTCTGTTGGTATGATTGCCGGTAAACCCCTTATCAAAAATAAAAGGCAAATCGGCGGCGGGAACACCGGGGCCGTTATCGGTTATTTCCAGGTTATACCTTTTCCCATCTTCCGATATCCCGGCCTCAAGCCGTATCACAGCTTTTTTTCCGCTAACGGAATACTTCAGAGAATTGCTGACAATTTGGGTAAGAACAAATTGCAGGGTTTTTTCATCGGTAACAACCCGAATTTCCCCCATTTTTGTAATGACCTCAGCCTTCTTTTCCTCGATGAAGGAGCTTAGCTCCTCCAGCACTGTTTTACAGCAATCCGATAAAAGCACGGCTTCATAGGAATAATCGGAATGTGAGGCCTGCATCCTCCCATAATAAAGGATTCTGTCCACATCCTCGCTTATTTTGTATTTAATATGCTCAAACCGTTGATGCACCCGTTCCGACATCTCATCCCGCCGGTTGTCCAGCACCAGCGCTGCCAGGGAAAGAGGCGTTTTTATCTCGTGCACCCAGGCCTCGATAAACTCCTCATAGGCAAGGGCTTTTTTCCGGGATTCACCTGTTAAATGCTCACTGCTTCTTATATTAAAGCCTAATTGAAGTACCAAAGGGGTGAAGGAATGGCCCAAAGCTTTTATAAGCTCATTTTCATGCTTCCTGTCGGGTTCGGACAGAAAGGCATAAAAGGACTCCTCGATTTTTTTCCTTCTCAGAGCGTTTCGCCATAATCCGATGCCCGTTAACGCCAAGCTGAACATAAGCATCACTGCGATGAGGACGGGAAAGAACGCCGGATAGGCCAGCCAGGCCAGGAGCATGAAAAAACCATTGGAGAGGAACAAAAGGACTATCCACAATATAACATCCGAAGTAAAAAACCGAAGCCCCTTCTTCACAGGTTTTCCCCCTCCCTGATGCGGTAGCCCGTCCCACGGACGGTTTCAATGATGTTTTCCAGGCCTATTTTTCCAAGATTCTTCCTAAGCCTCGTCATATTAACCTGCAGGATATTCTCATCCACATAGTCGCTTGTTCCCCAGACACCCTTCAGCAGCGTTTCCTTTGCGACAGCTCCCGGCGCTTCCATAAGAAGAACCCTCAAAAGCTTTCCTTCATTTTCGGGTAAGGCTTGCGACTGATTGGCTTTAATAACCTCAAAGGTATTTTCATCAAGCTGAAACCCTGGTCCATTTAATAGATGACGCCTGCTTTCATAAAGCTTAAGCAGCTTTTCAGCCCTGGCCGCCATACGGTCCGGATGGCAGGGCTTTGTCAGGTAATCGTCTGCACCAAGCTCAAAAGCGTGAAGCTCATCCTTCAATTGGCTGCGGGAGGTTAAAACAAGAATCGGGCCTATGCCCTTCACCTTAAGAGAGCGGCATAATTCGAAGCCGGACTGTCCCGGCAAATTCAAATCCAGCAGCACCAGGGACGGATACCTTCCCATAATATCCTCCAGAGGCGAGGCAAAAGAAGAAATACTCTCCACAGCGTATCCCTTCTTTTCAAAAATGTACTCTAATTCTTCACGCAGGAAAACATCGTCTTCCACAATAACAATTTTTTTCATCATTCACTCTGCGTTTACCGCGTTCATTTTACGTATTTACCCAATTCACTCTGCACTTACAGCCTTTATTTTTCGTAGTCCCCTAATTCACTCTGCACTTAAAGCCTCATTTTACGTATTTACCCAATTCACTCAGCATTTACAATATTTATTCTCCGTATTTCCTTATCGCTTTCCCTCTCAACCAGCCGGATGTAGGCCCATTCAAGAAGTAAAAACACTAGCGCCGCCACCGCTGAAACAGAAACCATTTTACCGATGCCGGCCCCGTCGGGAGTTCTTAAGAAGCTGGCAAACATGGAGCAGATTCCAAATACGGAGCTTACAGCCGCCACACCTATAATAAGGTTGAAATAGACCCGAATCTGGGCTCTTGCCGACCGGCACAGCGCGTTTTCACCGGCTCCCAGCACCAGTAAGGTCCTGTAGCGGTGCCGGGTGTTTCTTTGCTGAATTAAAAATTTAAGTCCCATAACCGTATTGGCTATTACCAAAAACAGTATTCCCATGTACAAGGTAAGATAACTTCCTCCCACAATATAAAACAGATTCCTGCCCATGCCCTTAAGATAGCTTTCATATTCCAGGCCTGTTTCCGAAAGGAGTGAATCCACATGGTTCAAGGCTTGCATCAATCCCTGTTTTTCTACATACTCCGGTTTTAACACCACGTTCCAGCATAGGGGCTCCTTATCCTGAATCCATTTCATATACATCTCGTCGGGAACAATAAGGGCAATTCCGATGGATATGGTACGGTCCGCAACCAGATTATTGCTTTGAACCGTTCCCGCTATAGTATAGGCCGCGCCGTCAATTAGAAGGCTGGGCTTCCTGTCCGCAGCTTTTTGCAATGCTTCTGAAATATTGGTAAAGTAGCCGCTATAGAGCCCCACCTCCCCGGGATTTAAAGCTATTTCCTTCATGCCCGTGGACTTAAGCAGGGCATTATAGCTTTTCAGGGAAATGAAGTAGGGATAAATATCATTG
>JAEXPO010000467.1 GCA_023446675.1 Bacillota bacterium
CGGGATGTTACCACCTTCGCACCTGACAGTAGGTTACTGTTGACGGAACAACAGGTCTGTAATACACTTGAAACGTAGTTGTATCAAGCTATTCAGACATTTATCTTAACGCAACTTCGTGTCGCACTTAGCCCTTAACGGAACCGAGCATTACACCTTTAACAAAGTATTTTTGCAGCCATGGGTAAACAATGAGAATGGGCAGGGTACCCACCACAATGCACGCCATTTTCAGGGATTCGGCCATAACCTGATTGCCTATGCCTTCGGTTGCTCCCGCCGCCCCCAGCTCATCCGCAAAAAGAAGGCTTCTCAGCCTCAGCTGGAGTGTGAATTTTTCCGGAGACTGGATATAAATCAGGGCGTTGAAATAATCGTTCCAATACGCTACCGCGTAAAATAGAGCGATTGTGGCAATAATCGGCAGGGATAGCGGAAGCGCAATTCTCAAAAGGATCTGAATATCGCTGGCACCATCCAGGTAAGCGGCTTCCTCAAGGCTCTCGGGAAGCTCTCTGAAAAAGGTTCTCATAACAATGAGGTTAAAAACGTTAACCGCCGTAGGAATGTACAGCGAAGTGAGCTGATCATACATACCCAGATTTTTTACTACTATGAACGTGGGAATTATTCCGCCGCTGAAATACATAGTAAACAGGATGAAGCCGCTTATGACGGCGCGCCCCTTAAGCCTTTTCTTGGAAAGCGCATAAGCCGCAAGTACGGTCAAAATCAAGCCGATACCGGTACCCATGAGGGTTACCAGTACGGTGACTCTCATGGAAATCCAGATCTGGCTTCTGTGCAAAATATCCTTGTAAGCCTCAATCTGAGGTTCTATGGGAAAAAAAGTGACATTCCCGGCCATAACGGCCCCATTGCTGCTGAAGGAATAGGCAACAACATTCAAAAAAGGGTACAAGCATACAAATACCAGTATTGAAAGCATGAAGTAATTTAAAACCGTCCCGAAATTAACAGGATTCAACTTCCTGTTGTAGCTGCTCTTTGCCATATGCCGTCAAATCCTTTCTATATAATGCCTTCTTCGCCAATCAGCTTTGAAAAGCGGTCCGCCAGCAGAAGAATAATGATATTCACCACAGACTGGAACAAGCCGATAACGGTGGACAGGCTGTACTCGGCCTTTACAATGCCAAGACGGTAAATATAGGTGCTTAGTACCTCGGAAACATTAATGACCTTTGTATTGCCCAGAAGCAGGGGCGCATCCAGTCCAATGCTCATCATTTTGCTTATGGAGAGAATCAGCATTACAACGACGACGGATTTCATCATGGGAAGGGTGATGTAAAAAATACGCTGGAGCTTTGTAGCTCCGTCAATATAAGCCGCTTCGTACAGGGCTTCATCAATACCCGTTATTACGGCAAGATAGATAATGGTTCCCCATCCGATTTCCTTCCACACATTACAAATAACATAGGTGAAAATCCACCAGGCGCTGTCATTGAGAAACGGTATGCGGCTAAGCCCCGTATGGGCCAGCAGATTATTGATGCTGCCGTCCGTCTGCGCGAAAAGATTGGTGGCAATACCCGCCACAACCACCCATGATATAAAATGGGGCAGATACAAAATGGACTGGGAAAGCTTTTTAAAGCCTGCGGAACGGGCTTCATTAAGCATAAGGGAAACCGTTATGGTAAGAGGAAAGCTTGCAAGCAGAGTAAAAAGATTAAGCAAAAGGGTATTTCTTGTTGCAAGCCAGAACAGAGAGGTTGAAAACACCTGCCTGAAATTATCCAGACCCGCCCAGGGGCTTTGATTAATGCCCTTGAATACGTTATAGTCCTTAAAAGCAATAACAAGGCCGTACATGGGAATGTATTTAAATATGACGTAATAAATAATAACCGGCAGCACCATGAGATACAGCCACTTGTCCCTCCAAAGATAGAACCAGATGCTTTTCCTGGTTGTCCGTATTTCGGCGCTGCGCCGGGGGATTGCCTCCAGCCTCATAAGTACCTCCGTATGTCAATGATTGTATGACCAGAGTAAAAGATCTAATGTGAAATAACAACGGTACGATTCAATTCTGAACTATGAAAAACTATTATCCAACCATCAGATTCTATACTGGAGGTATCGGTTTATCGCTTAGCTTGAAAGCGTGAGGGGCTCTATGCTATACTTGTTTCGATTCCATTTTGATATAAATGAAAATGCCCGGACTATGGGGGATTTTTTTCATGAAAAAAAACAGGATTAACGGTGGTATCAGGTTGAAGTGGAACGGGTTTAAACGGTACTTATATAAAATAATTATGTCAAACGTCCTGCTCATCCTCATTCCCATCAGCATACTCGGCATTTTCTGGTTCATAATGATGTCCAGGCAGGCCGAAATAAAATTTCATCAGCAGAAATCCATCGAACTGAACGAAATCGTATCCGCCCTTAATCTGAGAATAAAGACCATTAATCTTGAGGTCGCCACCGAATCCCGGGACGATAAATACAGCACCTATACCTATGATCCGGAGGAGTACAGCACAAACCTGTCCATGCTTATCGGCAGGCTCTCTACCATGACCGAAAAATACCATTTGCTTGATTCGGTCTATTTTTATGACCGAACCACAAACCGGATTTACAACTCCAAATCCGGCAAGTATTCCTTTGAGGACTTTTACGACAACCAATGGTTTAAAGTCGTAAACACCTCTATTTACAGTGTCCAGCAGCTTCCGCTGCGCTATGCGTTCGACAGCAAGGAGCTTCTTGATAAATACAACAGCCTTTACAGGGAGTTTAACAAGCTGGTGCTTTCCATTGTTATAAAAGGCCGGCCGGACTATTTTTTAGTTGCTAATATCAGCATCGACAGATTATACAATGAGGTTGCCGACAGCTACAATGTTCATAACGACGGCCAGGAATTTTTCTTTCTGAATGCACAAGGACAGCTTATTGAAGGAAGCTGTGACTATACCAACCCGGAGTCTCTTTTTGCCTCCATGTCGAATACCTCCGAAAAGGGCGTGACCTTTCTTACCCTGTACAGCCGCATCTATTTTATGAAAGCGCTGGATTCGGGCATCCAGTGCGTGGTCTCCTATCCTGTGGGAGAAGCCTATCATGAATCCCAATATTGGGGAAAATATGTTTTGCTGATATGCCTTGGCCTGCTGTTTTTTCTGCTGATTATATCCGTTTACATGTCAAAGCGGCTGTACCAGCCTATCAATACCTTATATGCCGAAATATCCGAAAGCGCGCGGAGCCTTGGCAAGGATACGGTTTATGATGAAATTGACATGCTCAGGCAGGTATTTGCTGAAATGAATATCTTTAATTCAAATGCCAAGCTAAAGCTTATTCAGTTTGACGAAATCAGCAGGATGTTTAATTTCAGGAGCTTTCTGGAAAACTCCCGAGGAAAAACCGAATTTGCCCGGGAGCATCCTTACTTATTTGACAGCGAGGGCAACTGTTATTGTGAAATGCTCATGGTCAAATTCGATGTCACAGGCCTGGTTAAGCCCGGCGAAGAGGAGATGCTGTTCCGCCTCAATTTGCAGGAGGTGCTGCGAACCTATCTGCAATCCTTCGAAAAGGGCATTTTAACACGAATTGAGGATGATATTCTGGTTTTGCTGTACCGGGGCAATGAAGGCGAAAATATTCAGCAGACCCGAAAGGTTCTGGCCGATACGGTGATGAAAACAACAGGTAAAGATGCCTATTTTTGCATTAGTCTTCCCATTCATCATGTCAATGAGATTCTAAGCCAGTATCAAAACTGCCGTGAGCTGGTAAACACAGCCTACTTCCTGAACTGGAGCAATACGGTGGTTTCCCCCGACTCGGTCATCGCCACAAAAGCCACCGACGATATCTATAACATGCTGATTAATATCAATACTGCGTTTATTCACTGCATCGTTTCCCAGAATGAAGCCGGGATCCAGGCTCAGCTGAAGGAGCTGGAGGCTGAGCTTTACAAAACAAATAACGCCTCTTTAATTAAAGATCTTTCCAACCGTTTATTGGTGGAGCTTGACAATGAATTTCACTTCAGCAGCAGAATGGAGACCAATCTATTGCAGGTTCTCCATGAAAAAAGAACCCTTGCGGATATCATCAGCTATTTTGAAAGGATACTGAAGCAGGTAAGCAGCCAATACGGCAGCAATGAAGCAAAGGAAAGCAATTACTGCGAGCTGGCAAAAAAGCATCTCAATGACAATTACATGAAGGATATGAACATCACGGATACGGCTGATCAGCTGGAT
>JAEXPO010000491.1 GCA_023446675.1 Bacillota bacterium
CTTGGCGGAGGATACGGGCGGCAACTATGGGCGGACCATCGAGATTGCCTCCGATGACGGCAGGTTGATGGTAAAATCCATTGGATTTGGTATTAAATACATATAGGTGGTTATGTTATGGATTACATAAGAAAGCTCCCCCTGTTCTTCGGTATCGGAGGAGCCCTATGGGTCGGAATGGTGGAGCTGCTAAACGGGCGCTCCCGCAGTGATAACCTGTGGTATATGCTTGCAGCCATGGTGATCTTTTATTTCATAGGGCTATTGGTACGCGGGACAATCGGGAGTATAATGGAAGCTCTGGCCAAAATGAAAGAGAAGGAAGAAAGGGATAAATTAGAGGAGCAAGTACTGGGAGCAGATATGGGACAGAAGCAGGGAAAGGGCAATATTATCGATTTGGTTGCCGACAATTCTCCCAATTCACGTACCAGAGACTTCGATCCCTATCCTGTAGCCGATTTTATCAAAAGAGAATTGGACTCGTAGCGGAGGTTTATCATGTCTGAAACTGCTTTACAAAAGCAGCAGGAACTGTGGAAAAGATACAGCGAATCAAGAGAGCCGGCTTTAAAGGAGCAGCTTATTCTTGAATATGCGGATCTGCTTAAATATGTGGCGGGGCGCTTAAGCATCTACTTCGGTTCAAATGTGGAGTATGATGATCTTATTGGATACGGTGTTTTTGGCTTAATCGATGCCATTGATAAATTTGATATAGCAAAAAAAGTTAAATTTGAAACCTATGCCTCTTTACGGATCAGAGGCTCTATTATAGACAGTATACGGGATCAGGACTGGGCTCCCCGGTCTTTGAGAAAAAAGGGCAAGGAGCTGGAAAAGGCCTATGCCGAGCTGGAAAATGAATTAGGTCACTCAGCCAGCGATCAGGAAATTGCAGATAAGATGGGCATATCCCATGATGAGCTGAACAAGCTTCTTCAAGAGGTAAACATGTCCCAAATGATTTCTCTTGAGGATTACCTGGAACAGAATCATGAGGCGGGAATGGATCCTATGTCTCTGGATCGCGATTCGGGAAGGCCTGAGCAAAGGGTTGAAATTCTCGAGATTAAGGAAACCTTATCAGATGCCATTGACAAGCTTCCTGAGAAGGAGAAGATGGTCGTTACGCTCTACTACTACGAGGAGATGACATTAAAAGAAATAAGCCTTCTTATGAAGGTATCCGAATCAAGAATTTCACAGCTTCATACTAAGGCTATTCTGCGTATGCGAGGCAAGCTGGAACGGTTAAAAACCACCATTATGGATTAATCAGGTCTATTGACCTATTGTTTGCCACTTCTTATCTCGATAAACTTAAAGAAATAGGAAGGAGCATACCTATGGATGAAAATATAGTCCTTTGTGTCATTGAACCTTCTGTTTCTCAAGACAAAATGAAGGCATTCATCACCCTTAAAGAAGATACTGAAAAAGGTGAGCCGCTTACTGTTGAGGCCATTGTGCAAAGCCTTTATTCTAAAGGCGTTGTTTTTGGTATGAAGGTTGAGAATATCCGTGGCATTGTTCAGAATCCTGTTTATGACAATCCGGAGCTTATGGCGGAAGGTACATATCCTATCAACGGTAAAAACGGTGAGGTTAAATTTTTGGTCAGCCTTGAGCAAAATTTGCTTCCTGTCATTTCCGATGACGGTTCAGTCAATTACAAGGAAGCGAACCAAATCGAAAACATAAACAAGGGCCAACCGCTGGCCGTACTTATACCACCCCTTCAAGGAACAGGCGGGAAAACGGTTTTGGGGCAGGAGCTTCGCGCCCTGAACGGCAAACCGGCGATTCTTCCTAAGGGACGGAATGTCAGTATTGATTCGGGCGGACAAACTCTGATCTCCGAAATTGACGGTCAGATGCTTTACGCTGACGGAAAAATCAGTGTTTTTTCAACTCATGAAGTTAAAGCGGATGTGGATAATTCGACAGGAAATATACGCTTTATTGGAAATGTCTCCATTCGCGGCAATGTGCTCTCGGGATTTGAAGTGGAAGCCGGGGGAAATATTGAAGTAAGTGGTGTGGTTGAAGGCGCTGTCCTAAAAGCTAAAGGAAATATTATACTAAAAAGGGGTATGCAGGGGGCTGGCAAGGGTACCCTTATTGCCGGTGGCAATATTATAGCCAAATTTATTGAAAGTGCCCAGGTAGAAGCAGCGGGCGATATTCGTTCTGAGGCGATAATGCATTGTGATGTCAAGTGCGGCAAGCTTCTGGAGCTTGGTGGAAGAAAGGGACTTTTAGTGGGAGGCGTTGTTCGCGTGGGCGAAAAAGCATCCCTTAAAATGCTTGGGAATATTATGTCCACAGCTACCTCACTGGAGGTGGGAGTGGATCCCATGCTGAGGGAACGCCTTAAATTCTTGAAGAATGATAGTATTGTAGTAGAGGATGCTCTCATTAAGGCCAATCAAGCCATGAGTCTATTAAAGAAAATGGAGTCTGCCCAAGAGCTCTCGCCGGAAAAGAGAGAACTGCTGGCAAAAAGCACTCGCTCGAAATTCTTTTATGAGAATAAGATTGTAGAATACCGTAAGGAAATTATTGAAATAGAACAAAAATTGAAGCAAAGCTCAAAAGGAAGAATTCAGATCGAAGGCAGTGCATATCCAGGAGTAAAGGTTGCTATCGGAAGCGGTTTGCTTTATATTAAAGAGGAAGTGCATCATTGCAGCCTGTATTATGATGGTGCCGATGTAAGAGTAGGCCCTCTCTAGTAAAGGAGTGATTCCTATGTCCATACGGCCTGTGGATTACCAAATTCTCATGCCTAAGGTTAATGAAACCGCAAAAATTCAAAATGAAGAGCAGCAGCGTCAAATGAGCCA
>JAEXPO010000378.1 GCA_023446675.1 Bacillota bacterium
GTACTAAGGGGCAGCTAAACGATTACTTCCGCTTTTTTGCGTGGCCTGGCGTTCATAAGACAGGCCACGCAAAAAATGGTAGCAGACGTTATATTTTAGCCGATCCTAAACATCAATTTACTCCTATTTGTACCTGTACCCTATAGCCTCCTACCTCGGTTTCCTTTTGAAAACAGGGTTCTGCCAAGTATTCTGTAACCTCCTGCGCCAGGGTTTCCTCGGCAATTTTCTTGCCGTATAGCTTAAGAACCCTGCCTATTTGTTCATCCTCACCCTTTAGGGCAAGCCGGATAGCCTTGTCTACCTCAAGTCCGGCTTCCTTTCTAAAAAGCTGGCACTGGCGGAGAAGCTCCCTGTAAAGCCCCTCCAAAAGCAGATCCTCCGTTATGGCGGTATCCAGAGCAAGCGTCATCTCCTTGTCCGAAGAAACCGCCAGATTATCCCGGTACCGGGTGCTTAAGGTGAATAAATCCCCCGGAAGCGGCTCATCCCAGCCGGGAACCGCCACGCCTTCCCCTTCCTCCAGCTGACGTACCAGCTCTGCTGTTTGCATACGGTTTGCTCCTTCCAGAAGGCCTTTGAGGGTATTGACCTTTTCCTTTAATATGCCCCCTGCCTTTTTGAAATTAAGGGTGAGGTATTTCTCACTAAAACGGTCCGTATTCTCCAGAAATACAAGACTTTTGACATTCAGCTCATCCAGCAGGGTGTCCCTTATAAGCTCTGCCGCTGTCCGGGCCTTCTGGGGAACCACAGCGTACAGGCAGGAAAGCGGCTGCTTCACCTTAAGCTGTGCTTCGTTTCGAAGCTTTAAGGCCGTGCCGATGAGCTTTCGCACCGTTTCGGTATACTCCAGCAAGGTATCCTCCTTAAAGAGGGTGTTCGCCCTTTCCCCTGCTTCCCTGTAATTCAAAGGCTGGGGCCATGAGCTTAAATGAACCGATTCCTCGGCCGAATCCTCAAACACCCGTACCATGGCTTGCCATACATGCTCGGTTAAAAACGGCAGAACGGGTGCCATCACCTGGAGCATGGCTTTAAGGGCGGTATAAAGGCAACGGTAGGCCCATTGCTTGCTTTCAGAACGGCCTTGCTTCCAGAAACGCTTTCTGTTGGTACGTACGTACCAGTTTGATACATCCTCCACAAAGGCTTCAAAGGCTTTTACCACCTCCTGGGTTCTGGCATCCTCCCAAAATTCCGTTGTTGCTCGGATAAAGCTGTCCGTTCTGGCAAGCAGCCACAGATCGGCAATCTCCGGGCTGCCTTGCGGAAGCTCTCCGGAAAGCCGGGGCTTTTCAAGAGAGGCATAGGTCATGAAGAAAGCGTAGATGTTCCAAAAGGCCAAAAGCTTCCTGCGGGCTTCTTCTCCCAGCTTGTAGCCGAAACGAACGTCCGTGGAGAACCCCGCGCCTGCAAACAAATACCGAATAGTGTCCGCGCCCAGCTTTTCCGCAGCCTCGTCGAACCGGATCATAAATCCTGTTTTGGAGAATTTTGTACCGTCCTCGGCAATGACGCTGCTATGGGCCATAACCTTTTCATAGGGCGCTCTCCCCTCCAGTGTCACACTCATAAACAAAAGGGAATAGAACCAGAGGCGAACCTGCTCCCGCATTTCCGTCACCCACTGGGCAGGAAAGGAGGCCTTCCATTTTTCCTTGTCCTCAAAATAGCCCAGAGTGGAATAGGCGACGATGCCCGCATCCAGCCAGACATCACCTACCTCCGTGACTCTTTTTACCTTGCTTTTGCAGTGAGGACAGGTTATCTCAACCTCATCGATCCAGGGCCTGTGAAGCTCCGGCAGGGCATCGGCCTTTGGCCCGCCCAATTGGGAGAGCTCCTTTTTAGAACCCACCACCGTAAGCCTGCCGCAGCCCGTACAGGGGTAAAATGGCAGAGGAAGCCCGTAAAAGCGTTTTCGGGAGATATTCCAGTCCCCCATATTGGTAAGCCAGTCCTGCATGCGCTTGCCGATATACTCCGGCTCCCACTTAACCCCCGCCGCGGCTTCTAAAAGCTGGGGCCGAACCTCATCGGTTTTTATATGCCACTCCCGGACAAGCCGGAACAGCACCTCCGTTTTACAGCGCCAGCACACGGGATAGCTATGGGTATAGGGATGTGTTTTATAGAGCTTTCCCTGTTTTTTAAGCGCCTCAAAGACATAGGGCGGCGCTTCCGAGGCCTTTAGCCCCGAAAAGGAACCGTAGCCCGGCGTAAAGACACCCTCCTCGTCAATGGGACAGGGTGATGGCAAGCCCAGGGCTTGCCCCAGCTCATAATCCTCCGCGCCGCAGCCGGGTGCGATATGCACAACCCCGCTGCCCTCCTCGGCGGATACCATGTCCCAGAGCACAATCGAATGGCAAAGCGCCGACTGACGGGGGAGCTCGGTCTGGTGAGGCGGTACAGCTTGTTGGGGGATTTCGGTCTGATGAGGCGATACAGTTTGTTGGGGGAGCTCAGTCTGATGGAAAAGTAACCCTTGAACGTGCAAATCGGGAAAGCAGGTTTCATAATGAAGCCCCTCCAGCTCCTTTCCCTTAAAGATACGAAGGACCTTGCCCCGGGTGGTAAGATGCTTTAGCGCCCCATGAGCTAAAACCATGGGCCGTGCCCCTTCCTCATGCTCAACCAGGCAGTAATCGATATCCCCATTTACCGCCAGCGCCACATTGGCCGACAGTGTCCACGGGGTGGTTGTCCAAACCAGAATATCCCAGTTTTCCTCTGCCAGAGGAAGCTTGAAAAAAACTGCCTGATGCTCGATCTCCTTGTAGGAGCCGGTCATTTCATGCTCCGAAAGAGAGGTTCCGCATCGGGGGCACCAGGGCATGGGACGGTGGGACTGGCCCAGCCAACCCTTTTCATGGCATTTTTTTAAGAAGCTCCATATGCCCGTGATGTTCTCATCGGCATGGGTGTAATAGGAATTATCCCAGTCCATCCATTGCCCTAAGCGTTTGGATTGCTCCGTGATGATCCCCGAGTATTTTTTTATGCGCTCCACGCACTTTTCAGTGAAACGCGCCATACCGAAATGCTCAATGTCCTTTTTGCTTTTAAAGCCCAGCTCCTTTTCAACCTCCACCTCCACCCAGAGTCCCTGGGTGTCAAAGCCGTTCCGGTAGTGGCAGGAATGGCCCTGCATGGCCTTGTAGCGAATAAAAGAGTCCTTTACGGTTCGGCCCCAGGCATGATGAATGCCCATGGGATTATTGGCGGTTATGGGGCCGTCCAGAAACCGAAAGGGTTCGTTATTTCTGTTTTTCTCCCGCAGCTTGTCAAAGCATCGGTTTTCCTCCCAGAACTTCAATATTTCATGTTCCATTTTGATAAAATCCTGATTTGGGTTGAATGCTTCCATTTTCTTATCCTCCCTGGAATGATCGACTCTAGAATTGGCTGTCTAATAGCCGGTTCAATGTCTCCAATGTCGCCTTCAATCATTCCCATCACCTCCGTTCTTTTTTGTCTCCGTTTGGAGAGGTATGAAATACCGGAGGTGCTTTGAAAAGTGCTAAGAAAATAGGAAATGTTATAAGAAATTTCTGACAGAAAACAAAAAGCCTCCGTCCCATAACAGGACGAAAGCTGCGCTTTCTCAAAACCACCTGATACGACATACCAGCATATGCGTTCCCGTTAACGGCGGAAAACCGTCAGCACTTACTCGATTTGCCTTTCAGTCTGAAACTCCGGAGTGATGTTCAACGCCTGTTTACTGGTATGGGCTTTCACCGCTTCCCATTCGCTTTAACGTTCAATAGGCATTTACTGTCCCCGTCATCGTCTTTTTCATATGAAATTTATATTATTATATGCCTGAATACGTGATTTGTAAACAATAAAAGTTTTAACAAATTGTTTTAACTTGTATGATCTGTATGTACAGCAAAAGTATTAACAAATTGCTTTAACTTGTATGACTTGTATGGACGGCAACAATAGACATTAAGCGGTTCTTAAGAGCCAACAGGGAAAATAATGTGAAAGACCATTTATAAAAAGTCAATTGGAAAAGGAGGAAAAGGAGGTGATAATCATTTCTTTTGAGCCACTATTTTATTTGAAGCATGATAATGCTTGGGAATACCAGGATGCTCGTCTTCGAAGGTATAAGACTTGAATTGCAGGATATCCCAGTCACTATATAACTCCTTAATCTCCTCATCGTTTGCAAGGCCAACGGCGAAGGGGGCTATATCAGGCGACGCAGGTAAAACATTTGTAAAAAGCTGAATGACATGTATCCCGTTAAGAGTAGTATTTGTTTTGGCTTTAAGGATAAAGCTTTTCCAGCTCTCTTTATTTACAAAATGAAGAGTTCCAAAAGACATAATAAGATCATATGGCTTACGAAATGTAAACTGCGTTAAATCCTGAACCCACGCATCAATATAGACGTTTTTGGTAGCAGCAAGACGATTTAGTTTTGCGATAGCGTTCGCTGATAAATCAAATGCATCAACTTTGTCAAAGCCAACGCTGGCAAGATATAAAGAGTTCTTACCATCACCGCATCCAACATCTAAAACAGACCATGATTTATTAAATAAATGCTGAAACTCATCAAGAGTGGCGTTAGGTTTCATGCCAAAAGCGGATACGTGATCATCTTTATAGGAGTCTTCCCAGAAAGGTATTTTCATTGTATAACCTCCCTCGTATAGTGATTTAAGACAATTATATATTCGCATCTACCCGTAAGGACAGAGGCGTAATTCTTTCATACGAAGCAGTACTTCAAGGAGGAAGTTCTGCTCCCTCTGTCTGTTACGCTCATTATCCCATATCCAGCACAGGATAACAAGTTTTTCCTATGGTGCTGCGAATTTGCGTCATCATAATTCTTTGGCGGTTCAATTAACGCAAACTACCAGGCTGCATGATTTTGCCGTGAGAACTTATTTTTCAATTGACTTTTAGGGAGCAACTCATTAGAATAAATGTCAATATAGACTAAATGCGATGAAAAAGAAGAGTAAGCATTTAACGGTTCTAAGAGAGTCCAGGGCGCTGGGAATGGATAACCGGGTTTGCTGAATGAGGCTTTGGAGCGGCGGGCTGATTGAAGGCCTGACGGGTTCTTCCCGTTAACGAAGAGCAGTATGACAGTACTGTAAATGAGCTGGGTTTAACCAATTTAGGTGGTACCGCGGAAGTTTTAGCCTTTCGTCCTAACAGGATGAAGGGCTTTTTTGCGTTTTGGGGCCGAATAGCTCATTTTACAGGGATGAAACCAACAGGGACAAGCATTTGAAAGGAGGATTCTGCTTTCGTCAGAATCAAGGGTGAAGGAAATGAAGGATGAATTACACAGCAAGCTTGCGGAGCTTTTACTGCCCGATGTTCGGTTATCTCCCATGGAGATTGCAAAAAGGTATCCTAAAAGGGAACTTCCCCAAGGGGCCATGGTTACCCGTTTTGCCCCAAGTCCCACTGGCTTTGTTCACATGGGTGGGCTTTTTGCCGCGCTTATCTCAGAAAGACTGGCAAAACAAAGCGGCGGACTGTTCTATTTAAGAATCGAGGATACGGATCAGAAACGGGAAGTAAAAGGAAGTATCCCTCAAATTCTTAAGTCTCTGGACTACTTTGACATTGGTATTGACGAAGGGGAAACCGGATCCGGGAAGGAAAAAGGCTTATACGGACCCTACCGTCAAAGCCTCCGTCGGGAGCTGTACAGAACCTATGCCAAAGAGCTGATTTTAAAAGGCCTGGCCTACCCCTGCTTTTGTACGGGTGAGGAGCTGGATGCTTTAAGGGCTGTGCAAAAGGCTCAAAAGCAGCTTACCGGATATTACGGAGATTGGGCCTCCTGCAGAGAGTTAACCCTAGAT
>JAEXPO010000523.1 GCA_023446675.1 Bacillota bacterium
AAGCTGTATGGCCCCTACTTCAAGCCTGGACATTTTAATAAGGCTGTCCATCATCCATTGAAGCTTGTCAGTTCCGGACTTTACCCGGGCTAAAAATTCCTGCTGCTCTTCTTCAGACAAACGGCCTTCAATCAATAAATCAGAATACATGGAGATGCTTGAAAGAGGTGTTTTCATCTGATGGGACATGTCGGCTATGAAGCCCTGAATGGTTTCCTTTTCCTCTTTTGTCTGTACCATATCGGACCGGTACAAATCCACAATCCGGCTTGCTTTATGTGTGAGCTTGGACATACGGCTGTCTTCCGTAATATCACGCTTCAGGCTGCTGTCCTTTGCCAAAATACGATCCAGCACCCGATCCAGATCATTAAACGTTCCGGCAACATACCTCCGGCAGCTCAGGATGGTTATAATGAGAGCAACACACGCTCCCACGGCAATAAGGTAAGGCAAATAAGTCAATTCCAATCACTCCCTGACCCATATATAACCCATTCCGTGTATCGTTTTTAGAGTTTTAGGATTCTTGGGTTCTTCTTCAATTTTGGCCCGAATACGGCTGATGTTAACGGACAGGGTATTCTCATCCACAAAATTCCCCTCCCTGTCCCACAAGGCCAGCAGCTGTTCCTTGGTCAAAATTTGGCCGGCATGAATCATAAAATAATTGAGCAGGCGAAACTCGGTGGCACTGACCGGAATTTCTTCATTCCCCCGGTAAAGCTTGCACAGGCCGGTGTCAAGCCGAAACAGGCCGCATTGTATAAGGGGGCTTTTATGGGCCTCCGTTCGCCGAAATACGGCATCCACCCGGGCACGCAGAACTGAAAGGGAAAAGGGCTTGGTAATGTAATCGTCAGCGCCGGACATCAGGCCCTGCACCTCATCCGTTTCCAAATCACGTGCCGTAAGCATAACGATGGGAATTTGGGAATATAAGCGGATTTCCCTGCATAAATCCATTCCGCTGCCATCGGGCAGCCCTAAATCCAACAGGATAAGATCGGCTCCCTGCAGCTCCAAAAGGCTTTTGCCCTCAGCGGCGCTGCCTGCCGAAACAACCTGGCAGCCGCTTTTTTCAAAAGCAAAGGCGATGCCGCGGCTTAAATTTTCATCGTCCTCAATCAACAAAATCCTTTTCATGGGTTCCTTTCCAGGTTATTGGATTATTAGCCATCCTTCAATAAGGTTATAACAGAAATTTCAGGCCTGTTAAAAAGCCTTATGCCAAAATCACCGTTTCCCAGACCTCTGTTGACAATCATACTTTTAGTATTTATGAAATACTGCCCCTCGCTGTATTCGGGAAAAAAATCACGTTCAGGAGATAAAAGCCCTCCCACGAAAGGTATCCGAATCATCCCCCCATGGATATGCCCCGCCAGGGTAAGATCCGCTCCCCATTGAACATAGGTCTCGAAGTACAAGGGGTTATGAGTCAGAAGGAGGCTGAAACGGGTTGAATCCTTGCTTCCCATAATCTTTTCCATGGTATCCGCATCAAAGGAGATATCCTTTGTATGAGGATTGCCTGAATCCTTGTAATACCTTAAATTAAACCACATGCCATAAAGGTCAATTTTATCCCCGTTCCTGTCCAGTTCAAGCTTTTCGTTTTCCAGCACGGTAATGCCCCTATCCCTTATAGCCTGCAAAAGGGCCTGCTGCTTACCCTCTTCCAGATTCTGCTCATGGTTACCCACGATATAATAGGTGTCATAGAGACGTCCCAAGTTACCGGCAAAAGTTAAAAAAACATCAAAGTCCTTATCTCCTGTATTCACCATATCCCCAGTTAAAACAACGATATGCGGGTTCTGCGCTTCCATTTCATCCAAAAGCATTTTATTGTCTTCCCCGAAGCTGGCGCTGTGAAGGTCTGACAGCTGGAGGATTCTAAATTCGTTAAAGGCCTGGGGAAGCCTTACAAACTTCACCTTATAATGGCTAACCGTAAGAAAGGTATTGTCCCTGTAAATCAATCCTGCCATAAAAGCGAGGAGCAAAACCACAACAAGCAGAGTTCGCTTATGTTTTTTTCTTTTGCTTTTCATACCGTCTCCTGAGTCATAGGTTTCATAGCCAATCCTTAATTGGTCCATTACTAATCATAAATTAGTCCCACCACTGACATTAATTAGTCCCTTCACTCGATTTTACTATATAAACGTAAAGAAATCGACTGTTGTTAAACAATCGACTTCTTTCATCTTATAGGATGAGCAGCAGGTCTCTATCTTACCCTTAAAACCTGCAATCTTTTTTATATCAGCCTATTGGCAAGCGATAATAGGGAATTCTTAAGGTTTCCTCAAATCCCAGCTTATACGCAAGCTTCCTGGAGCCTCTATTTGCGGAATTGCATGACCACACCGGTTCAAACCCCTTTTCCATACAATAATCAATGAGGCTGGCACACGCCCTTGAAGCACATCCCAGGCCCCTGTATTTTTTCAGGGTTTCAATTCCAATTTCAAGCTTATCCTTTGAGGTATAGGAGGTAAACGCAGTGGATACCGGCAGATTATTATCCATAAGAGTAAATCCCATTCCCTCTTTCATGAAATCCACATAAGTCTTCCAAAATCGCCTGGGTATCACATTTCCCTCAAACCGGTTAAAAACGGCTTCAGAGGTAATCTCCACCTTGCAGCCTTCATAGTTAAGACTCTTCTTAAAAAGAGAAAACCTATCCGGGTTAAATTTAAAATTAATTCTCTCGTATTGTAAGACCTTCTGGGCTTCTTCTTTCAAGACGGTTTCGCTATAGGGTTCATCGGGATCTTTTTTTATGAGACGGTCG
>JAEXPO010000532.1 GCA_023446675.1 Bacillota bacterium
GGTAAAGCCGTTCTCCCTGTACCAAAAACTCGCCTTTCTGCACATTTCCGCCTTCTGGTTTTCCTCCAGGTCCGTCCTTAAAAACTGAGAGAAAAGATGGTGGTAGCGATACCAGGTATGACTGTTATCCAGCGATACGATAAAAAGATTATCCTTTTCCAGACGCTTTATAATTTTGCTGCTGTCCTTAATGCCGGTTACGGCTTCGCAGAGCTCCCCGTTAAATTTTTTTAAAATACAGCTTTTGTTCAGAAAAACGCGGATTTGCTCTTCCTGGCTTTCAAAAACCTCGTCCATAAGGTAGTCTGTAATAAACTGATTATTACCGCTGCATTCCTTAATAAAAGATTTTGCCTGGGCTTCCTCCATATTCTTTATGGATAAACCCGTCAGCTGCATACTGGCAGCCCAGCCTTCCGTCTGCTTTTCAACTTCCTGCAGCATATCATCGTCAAAAACCATATCGAAACAGCATCCGAAGAATTCTCTTATTTCCTTACTTGTAAACCTTAAATCTGCGGAATTCAGCTCTGTTATTCTATCCTCCACTCTCCATCTTGAAAAGGCAAGTGACGGTTCCTGGCGTGTAATGATGATAATTTTCAGCAGCATGGAGTTGATAAGCTTTTGGATCATCTCATTTATATACTTATTATTCACGACGTGATAATCGTCCAAAACCAAAATAAACGGCTCTTGAACCTGTTCCAGCTCTTTTATCATATATAAGCCTACAGTTTCAGCCCCAGGCAGCTTCGGCGCAGCCATTAAATCCTCAATCATCGCTCCAAAGCCTTCATTTACCTTTTGAGCTGCCGCTAGCAGATATCTTATGAACTTTAAAGGATCATTATCGTATTCATCCAGGGATAGCCAGGTGTATTTGCAATCCAACCGGCTGAGCCATGCGGAAACAAGTGATGTTTTACCGTATCCCGCCGGCGCAGAAACAAGAAATATTTTGTGCTCCTTTTTAAGACCTTCGTCAAGCTTTTTATTAAGAGCCTCCCTGCAAATATGATTCTGTCTGACAGACGGGATATGCAGCTTCGTGTCTAAAATAATCCTTTTATCCATTTTTCACCTACGTGTATAAATAATTACTAAATTAGGATATCATTTTTCGCCTCATTCCCATTTATCACATTTTTTTGCTATTTAAACTTACTTTATTCGGATATTTTTTTGTTTTTCCCTTTACATTTGCTAGGGAAGCCGTTTTTGAAATTTTTTTCTGAATCAGAACGGAGATGGCCGCTCCTGCCGACGGGTATTGCACCAGTCTTGACCCTACACCTCCCTAAGCTGTAAGCCATATGATATAGAAGCCAAAGTATGGTTTTCCAGCTCGAAAGTGACTTTTGGCAGGAAGACCCTATGATAATGGAAGGGGTGCCCCCCAATGGAACGCGAAGCCAGCCGGGCGTGGAGCTTTGTATCGGCTCCCGGTCTCCATCCGATGAAAGTGAAAATTAACGTAAAGAAGCAAGGAACGGCTCAGGGACTTATTTTTACAGCGCCCTACGCCGCCTATGGAGAACCGTTTGCAGGTCAGACCGGCGCTTTGATTATGGACCAGAACGGCAATCCCGTTTGGTTCAGGCCCTTGGACAGCCGCTACATTCAAAATACGGATTTCAAAGTTCAGGAATATAAAGGAGAGCCGGTGCTGACACTGTGGCAGGGAACCATATCCGGTACCCAATCCGCTGATCCCAATCTACCCGGCGGAGATCCGGAGCCGGGCGCCTGTTACCAGATAATCGACAGGCATTACAATATCATTGAACAGCTGTGGGCTCAAAAGGATTTTACCGCAGATGTGCATGAATTTACTGTAACAGGACGGAATACCGCCCTGTTTACAGCCATTCGTCAGGTGCCGTCAGACCTCAGCTCTTATGGAGGCCCGTCCAAGGGCTTCATTGACAATTATTCCATACAAGAGGTGGATATTGAAACAGGAAAGCTGCTGTTCTTCTGGGATGTGCTGGCTCATGTGGATCCTGCCGATTCCATGGTGCCTGCAGCCTCCAGTGAGGATACGAATAATATCTGGGACTGCTTCCATGTCAATTCCGTTGAGGAAGGCTCCGGCGATACACTATTGGTAAGCATGCGCAACATGTGGGCTATTTACTGTGTGGATAAAAGGACGGGAAAAATTCTATGGCAGCTGGGAGGAAAGAAGAGTGATTTCACCTTTGGGCCAAATGCCTCCTTTTCCTGGCAGCACGATGCCCGTTACCTTTCAGATGACAGGATAAGCCTTTTTGACGATGCCTGCTGTGCATCCGGTACCTCCCGCCCCCAGGGCCCAGCCCGGGGATTAGTCCTTAAGCTGGATTTCAGGAACCGGTTAGCCTGGGCATACCGCACCTATTACCATGATCCTTTGCTCTATGTTGCAAGCCAGGGCAATGTCCAGACTCTATACAACAAAAATCGCTTTATCGGCTGGGGTCAGAAGCCTTATTGCTCTGAATTCTCACAGGAGGGCAATCTCTCACGGGAACCAGGTGAAAGCCTATTGTATGACATGGAATTTCCAGAGAGCAACATGACCTACAGGGCATTTAAATACAAGTGGACAGGTCAGCCCCTTTGCCCTCCCAGCATTGCGGTGAAGGAAGGCCATAGCGGCACCTCCATTTACGCCTCCTGGAACGGCTCCACAGAAACCGCCGCCTGGCAGGTTCTTGCCGGTCCTGCCTGCAACCGCCTTTACACCATCGTTCAGTCAACACCTAAAACAGGCTTTGAAACACGGATTGACGTCAACTCCATGGGGCCCTATTTCAGGGTTAACGCCTTGAGTGCCTGGGGCAAGGTTATAGGCAGGTCAAACATTGTTAAACCCTCACGTAAATAGATCCCTTCCAATTGATAATACACTCCTTCTAATGGGGAGGTCCTATGGACTTCCCTCTTTTACAGCACGCTGCTCCTCAGGTTTTAAAAGGTAATCCACTCACAGCAGGTGTGCAAGATTTGTTAAGAAACGAGCTTCCTTATTTGTTACAATGATTTCATAGCAGCTGCGAGACAAGTAAGGAGGGAGGCTCTTGAAC
>JAEXPO010000391.1 GCA_023446675.1 Bacillota bacterium
TAGGGGATCTGGGCTGTACCGTAAGGTTTGATTTTATAGCCTGGGGGGATGAAAAAAATAAAATCAATCTTGCCATTGCTTCCGGCGAATACGATTTGTATGTGGGCGGCGGTTTTTCGGATTATAAAATTACGGCGACAAAAAATGCATTTATGGATTTGAACCCCTTGCTGAGCGAAGTTCCTGAACTGGCGGCCCGCTATGAACAAGCGGCGGAGGGGATGCTGAAAACCCACGAAATAGAAGGTAAATTATACGGTATACCACAGCTTGGCAAGCCTGGCGGTTATGGTGGCGAAGGCTTCCTTTACCGTGAGGATTTGAGAAAAGCCTGGGGGCTTCCCGAAATAAACAGCCTGGATACGGTAGAGCAGTACCTGTACAAAGCAAAGGATGATCCTGCCTTTGAGAATGTCTCCCTTATAACGGATCAGCGTTTCTGGACCAGCCTGTGGTATATGCTGGCCGGAGACAAATACATGACTGCCACCGATTTAATCGGATCGCCCTATGCCGTTGTAGCCTATGATGATCCCTATAAGGTGGTGAGCCTTGTTGATACGCCGGAGTTTTTACAGGTGCTCGAATATGCTGCAAAATGGTATAAGGACGGTATTGTGGATCATGATATATTGGCTGCGCCCCAAAACACCACTGCAAAAGCGGCAGAGCTCATAAAGGCAGGTAGGAAGCCCTGTGAAACGAATTCTCCCTGATGGTCGATAGAAGGCAGCATCATCGCTCCGATCTATAAATCCAATTCCGAATGGGAAATGGGGTGGTACGATTATCTGTATAACAAAGCACCCGCCTTTTTGCCCTCTGTAACCAACTCAACCGCCATTTCTATTAATGCAAACTCTAAAAACGGACTGACTGCATTAAAATTTATTGAAAAGGCCCATACTGATCAAACCTATTATTATTTGATTATGTTTGGCGTTGAGGGTGAAAATTATAAGCTGGCGGATGGCGTTCCCTCCACAACAGAAATTGAGTCGAAAAACCTCAAGCCCGGCTGGACCGGACTTCGTGATGACTATATGCACCCTGTTTCAGTAAGCGCGGACCCAAGATGGCAGGCGGATTACGATAATAAGGTCGCAACGGCCAAGCCTGCTGTTGGCTTTAGCCCCCTGGACGGCTTCTCCTTCAATACCGCGGACATATCCGCCGAGATCGCCGCGCTTGAAACTGTTAAAAGCCAATACATGCTGCCGTTGCAGTGTGGTGTTACCAAAGACATTGACAGTGATTTGTCAAAGGTAAAAGAGAAATTGGAAGGAGCAGGTTTACAAAAATACCTTGACGCTCTGCAAGCACAATTAAGTGAATTTGCTGCCAAAAAGGGAAAATAAAGAATGATTACCCGCCATTTTAATGCAGTTTCAATATGATTTTACAGGATGCCTTTCTTTCAGGCATCCTTCTTGTCATGAAAAGGGGCCGCATTTCAAGAAGGATGCGAAATATGTAGTATAATTAAAAAATCAACCGGGTTTGGAGGCGGGGGGATGACGGGTTTAAAGGTGAGGTTTAGGGCCGCTGAAAGCTGGTTCTTGAATTTATCCTTAATAACAAAAATGTTTTTCTTATTTGCAATAGCAGGGTTAATTCCACTGTCAACCAGCTTTGTTTTGTCTTATAAGGAGATTTGCCAATTTTCCTATAACAATCAAAAAAATATGACCGAGCAGGGGTACCGGCAGACCCGGACGGCTCTGGCCAATCAATTTGAACGCATAAACAAATTGTCAACGCTTATTACAGCAAATCAGAATTTCAACTCTGCATTAAAGCTCATCAGAGACAGCACCGATTCCCAGGAGCAATACACGGAATACAAAAAGCTGAACAAGGATTTGAGCGACCAGTATTTCAGTACGGAATATGACAGCATTATGTACTATGTCAGCAGTGATTTCAACCTGAATGAGAGCATGTTTCCTATTTTCCGATCCAGCGAGACGGAAAAAGGGCGGGAAGTCATAAACGAGCTTGATTATAACGGCAACAAGCCGGTGTGGATGTATTACACGGAAAACCGGACCTATAATTCGGGAGAATATCTCTCTCTTGCCCGTTACATACCGGATATGTCCGATTTCAGCACCTTTATCGGTATTGTTATGATTAATATGGAAGTGAGTAAAATTCGGGATACCTTTATTCCTACAAGGCCGGAGGAGCTCATTTATCTTAAGACAACGGACGGAAGGCTTGTAACCTCCAGCAATGATCAAATGCTCACAGAGCTTGGAATTTCTGCCGAAACAGAAAGCCGCATTACAAATAGCATCAATGAAATTTCCATAGGCGACAAGCGGTACCTGGCTTTGAAAAGCCAAATTCCCGACACCAATCTCCAGTTGATAGCCGTCATTCCCGTAAATGTTATCTATCAATCTCTTTTTCATGCCGATAAGAGGATGTTTGCTTTTTATGCCTGTATCTGCATTATCATGCTGATGATAATCTTTGCCATTACAAAATCCATATCAAAACGGATTTTGCTGCTTTCCCGGAAAATGAAGGGGGTACGAGAAGGAGCCCTTGATAAGCTGACCCTGCGTGAGCAAAAGGATGAGGTAGGCAATCTGGTTGCCAATTACAACTTTATGGTTGATGAAATTCAATCCCTGCTGTCTCAGCAGTTTCAACTGGGCCAGGAGAAAAAGGGAGCAGAGCTGAAGGCTCTTCAGTCACAGATTAATCCTCATTTTCTCTATAACACGCTGGACATGATTAACTGGATGGCTCAAAGAAATGAAACCGAACACATCCGGGATACCGTGTATGCTTTATCGAAATATTACAGGCTTATATTGAACAAAGGGGAAGACATTATAACTATTGGTGATGAAATTCAAATATGCAATGCCTATATTTCTATTCAGCAGAAACGCTTTAAGGATAGAATTAAATTTGTTGTGGATATGGAGGAAGCTATCCTGCGTTATTTAATTCCGAAAATTACTTTACAGCCCTTAATAGAGAATGCTATTATTCATGGGATTTCCGAAAACCCCGACGGGTGCGGTACCATTATTGTAAGTGGTTGGGAAGAGGGGGATGATGAGCTTGTTTTATCGGTTACCGACGATGGTGTTGGCATGAATTCGGCGGAGAATTTTGAGCCTAAGCCCTCCGGAAGCCGTTACGGCATCCGAAATATTGAAATGCGGCTCAACATGTTTTATGGCAAAACCCAGTGCATTCAATATGACAGTGCCAGAGGGATAGGTACCTGTGTCAGCTTAAATATCAGAAAGATTAAGCAAAAAGGTGGAGGGAAGCCTGATGCGCTTACTAATAGCTGAGGATGAGGACTATACAAGGGAAGGGTTAATGCACTCCCTGCCATGGCAGGAGTACGGTATATCGGAAATAATGCAGGCAAGGGACGGCAGTGAGGCATTGAAAATATCGCTGTGGTTTAAGCCGGATATTGTATTGACCGATATCCGAATGCCCAAGCTGAGTGGAATTGAATTTGCCCAAAGGCTGACTAAGCAGTGTCCCGACAGTAAAATTCTTTTTATAAGCGGCTATCTGGACATTAGCTATTTAAAAAGCGCCATTCAGCTATGCGCTGTGGATTACATAGAAAAACCCCTAAATCCGGAAGCAGTGAAGGTAGCGGTAAAAAAAGCTGTCGATTCAATCAATGAAAAGCGAAGGCAAGGCATGATCTTTGAAATAAAGAACGAGCTCCAGATGCAAAAGCTTGCGTCTACGTTACGTTATCAAAACAAGGATAAAGCATTAATCTATTCCTTATGCAAGGAAATCGGACTTTTGACAAACAGCAATTATATTGTCATTGTCCTGTGGGACAGGGAAAAGCTTCGCACACAGGAGGAAAATATCGGCCTGATAAATGATTTCTGGAAGCGAAACGGCTGCATGTCCATTTGCGCTTTTATTGAGCATGACGAATATTTCACAATTATAGAATTTAAAAATGGGGAGGAGAAAAAGATACATAAGCTTTGTGAAAGCTTTTCCATGACAGAAAAGAGCTTTTGCGTAGGTATGGGCTTTAGGGTGGATAATCTCATGAGTGTTTCCGAAAGCTACAAGGTCGCTTTGTTTAACGCCAACCGGGGCTATTACAATACGGAAAAAAATCTCTTTGTTATGGATGATAAAATACTGAATACCAAAAACCTTGATCATAATTTGTTTGCCGAATTTGATTCCATTATCCGGTATACGCCCAGGAAGCTTAAGCAATGGCTTGAACAGCTTTTTAATAAAATGGCTGAAAAGGAATGCTATCCCCGAGAGCATGTTAAAGGCCTCTTTGTTACCTTTGCCAAAACAATGCTTAAAGGAAAGCAAAGCATCATAACAAGAATTGACTGTCTGTATGAAGAGGAGGATGTTGAAAGGTTGCTTTCGGAAACAAACACACTGCTCCAGGTTAAGGACTTAATAATAGTACTGGCTGCCGAATATGAAGCGGAGGTTGAGAAAGGTTCCGGCTATTCCAAAACAGTACGGGCGGCGATTGAATACATTGACGCCCACTATACTCAGGTTGATCTGGGAATTGAAGCTATCGCTGAATTTGTCCACTTATCCTCCGCCCATCTCAGCGTTCTGTTTAAGCAGGAAACGGGGGTGACTCCAAAGCAGTATATCGGCGATTACCGTTTGGAGCTGTCCAAGAAGCTGCTTGCCTCCGAGCTATATAAAATAAATGAGATAGCTGAGCTTTGCGGCTACTCCAGTTCCTGTTATTTTGCCAAGGTGTTTAAGGCTGCAACAGGATTAAGCCCTGTGGAGTACCGGAATCAATGGGGATTGGAAAATATCCCGACGCCATGAGGCACCGGGATAAAGCATTAAGGTGATAGCTATCCAGATGATAGTTTCTTTTTAGGATTAATAGATCCTGTAGTCCTCCAGCTTTCCATCCTTCCAGCGGATATCAATGGATTTGCCGTTTTTAATGCGTAGACCCTTTACATAACCGCTGTCAAATTCCTGGGGCAGTGCAGGCAGTATTTTAAGCTCTCCGTTTCTGTCCTGAACCAGCATATTGGCAATACCCGCCGTTCCTCCGAAATTACCGTCAATCTGGAATGGGGGATGCGCATCCCATAAATTGGGATAGGTAGACTTGGTAAGGAGGGTTTTTAGAAATTTATAAGCGTTTTCCTTATCCTCCAGGATAGCCCAGAGATTGATTATCCAGGCGCAGCTCCAGCCCGTATGTCCTCCTCCATTATCGAGTCGTTCCGTTAACGAAATACGGCAGGCTTCCTTCAAGGCACTGTCACCCTCAAAAAGCTCAGCAGGAAACAGGCCATATAGATGGGACATGTGACGGTGCCCCGGCTCACTTTCCTTTAGTTC
Source organism: Bacillota bacterium (assembly GCA_023446675.1). GTDB lineage: Bacteria > Bacillota > Clostridia > DSM-8532 > DSM-8532 > DTU059. The sequence goes on from JAEXPO010000391.1 coordinate 5,365, forward strand.
CTCATGCCACTCCAAGAGCTGGCCCTTGCTTCCTGTTTTAAAGGGTGTAAGCTTGTGGAGCCGCTCTTCTATATCGGTAAGAAGCTCATCCTTAATACCCAGGATAGCGCAGGTCTTTTTAAAGCTTCCAAAAACCTCCCGGACTAACGCCAGGTCCATAGCGGCAGACATGGCAACAGCGCTGGTGGTGCCGTCCTCTGTTACAAACCGGTTCTCCGGCGAGGTGGAGGGACAGGTAACGTAGCAGCCGTTGTGCTCAAAGAGCCAGTCCACAAAAAACAGGGAGGCCTCCTTTAAAACGGGATATACTGTGTTTTTAAGAAATGATGGATCCGGATTGTATTCGTAATGCTTGAAAAGCTCGCTCACCAGCCAGGCTCCGCCCATGGGCCACAGAGACCAGGTAACACAATTCCCCTCGCCCTTGTCCTGCCCGCAGGCGATACC
>JAEXPO010000623.1 GCA_023446675.1 Bacillota bacterium
ATTCATACCTCTACCGCAACCGTCGCCGTGCTTCCCGAGGTGGATGAGGTGGACGAGGTGGAAATTAATCCTGCGGATATTGAGGTGGATACCTACAGAGCTTCCGGTGCGGGCGGCCAGCATATCAACAAAACCTCGTCGGCCATTCGTATTACCCATTTGCCTTCGGGTATTGTGGTTACCTGTCAGGACCAGCGTTCCCAGCATAAAAACAAGGATAAGGCCATGAGGGTACTAAAAGCCAAGCTCTATGAAATCGAGATGAAAAAGCAGAGCAGCGAGCTTGCGGAGAACCGGAAATCCCAGGTTGGCACGGGGGACCGGAGCGAACGGATACGCACCTATAATTATCCCCAGCGGCGTGTAACGGATCATCGGATCGGTCTTACCCTTTATCAGATTGAGGGCTTTCTCAACGGAGATATGGATGAGATTATTGACGCCCTTATAACAACGGATCAAGCGGAGCGCTTAAGCGCGGGCGGGGAAGATTAAGGTCCTTTTGTGACATTATAAATCTGCATATCTTTTAAAGGCTTAAATTTCTTATCATAAATGGTGTTTATATTTAGGGGCTTCCTTTTGGAGGCTCTTTTTAGTGTCGTTTTAACCGTTTATTCTTTCTCATTCAAAATATTTTATTTTGTAAAAAAAGGAAGCAATAGGGCGCAATAAAGTACACTTTATTTCCAAGTGACAACTTTTGTCGTTTGACCAGGTTTTAAATTTTTGTTATAATAACTGACAACCCCTAATATACATTAGGTTGTCAGTTTGTTTTTTTGCAGATTGTCATTCTTAAAGCATTAAAGCTTCAAATGGAAATTTCTCTTTATCCGTAAAGTTCTGAGTTTTCCTTATTTCCTGTTGAAGCATTGAAAGGAGCTGCTTTTATGATAGAGCTGGATCGTGTGTCAAAATCCTACGGCCGCCAAGGAGTGGTTAAGGATGTATGTCTCAGGATAGAGGAGGGCCAATTTGTAGTGCTGATTGGGCCAAGCGGCTGCGGCAAAACCACTACGCTTAAAATGATTAATCGTTTGGTGGAGCCTACCGGCGGGCAGATAAAAATCAACGGCAAGTCGATAGCCGACATAAACCCGGTTCTCCTAAGGCGGGGCATTGGCTATGTTATTCAGCAGATTGGGCTTTTTCCCAATATGACCATCGGCCAAAACATTGAGCTCGTGCCCAAGCTTTTAAAATGGTCTCCCCAGAAAAGGCATGAACGTACTCTGGAGCTTTTAAAGCTGGTGGATATGGATCCCGAAACCTATATTTCCCGGTACCCTTCGGAGCTAAGCGGAGGCCAGCAGCAGCGTATCGGTGTATTGCGGGCACTGGCGGCCCAGCCGCCTCTTATCCTGATGGATGAGCCCTTCGGCGCCCTGGATCCCATAACAAGGGATACCATACAGAATGAGCTTAAGCGCATTCATAAAAAGCTCAATAAAACCATTGTCTTTGTTACCCATGACATGGACGAAGCCATCAAGCTTGCAGATAAAATTGTTATTATGCGGGACGGCGAAATTGTTCAGGCTGATACACCGGAAAATATTCTTGAACACCCCGCCAACGATTTTGTTGCCGAGTTTATCGGTAAGCACAGGGTGACCTCCCCAGGTGATTGCGTCAAGGTGGAGCAGGTTATGAAAGCCAATCCGGTTACTACCTCCGGTAAAAAAGGTGTTTCCGAAAGTCTGTCCCTCATGCGCAGCAAGGGTGTGGATTCTCTCATCCTGGTGGATGAGGAGGACAGGTACATGGGTGTTGTCACCATTGAGGCCATTGGCCGGGCGGTCAAGGATATTCGTTCCATTGGTGTGCTTGCGGATGAAAAGGCCCCGGTTATACCGGCGGAGGGAGACGCCAGGGATGCCTTCTCCCTGCTTCTTGATAAGAGGGCCGATTTCGTAACGGTTGTGGACAGCCAATCCAAGGTGGTGGGCCTTGTAACAAAAACCAGCCTGGTCAAAGCCCTGGCTCAGGTGGTATGGAAGGATGAAGCAGTTGGTTGAGTTTATCGCATTTCTTGAAAAAGAAAAAAGCATGATTCTGGAGGCAACCCTTCAGCACCTGGGTATTTCCTTTTTTGCTGTTTTTATTGGCATGATCATCGCCATACCTGCCGGTGTGGCCCTTACCCGGAACCAAAAGGTGGCCAACGGTGTCATGGGTGTTGTGGGTGTGTTTCAGACCATCCCCAGCCTGGTTATGTTCGGCCTTTCCATGCCCCTTTTCGGAATTGGGGTGAAAGCCGCCATCATTGTTATGATCCTGTATTCCCTGCTTCCAATTCTGACAAATACCTATACGGGCATCAAGGATCTGGATCCCAAATACACTGAGGCGGCCAGGGGCATGGGCATGAGCGTAAGCCAGGTGATAATGAAGGTTGAGCTTCCGCTGGCTCTCCCGGCCATTGTATCGGGGGTAAGGCTTTCCATGGTTTATATTATAAGCTGGGCCACCATAGGCGCGCTTATCGGCGCGGGAGGCCTGGGAGATCTTATTTTTACCGGACTTCAAACCTATAATTACAACATGATTCTTGCAGGCTCCATACCTGCGTCCCTGCTGGCTCTTCTGGCAGGAGGCGTTATCGGCCTTATTGAAAAAAGAGTTTCCGGACGGAAAAGACAGAGCCACAGCCTGCCGCTGAGCGGGTTAAAAACCGGAGAGGAGGGAGCGAAATGAGTGAAATAATGTCAAGAACACTTCAGCACCTGCTCCTGTCCTTTATGGCCGTCGGCAGTGCCGCGCTTATCGGAATACCCGCAGCCCTTTTCATTACCCGCTATAAAAAGCTGGCCTGGTGCGTGCTGGCCTTTACCGAAATGGTACAGACAATACCTTCCCTGGCTCTGTTGGCCATCCTTATGATGATCTGCGGCCTGGGAGATACCACTCTTATTCTTGCGCTTTTCCTTTACAGTCTTTTGCCGGTGGTGCGGAACACCTACACCGGCATCATGTCGGTAGACAAGGGGGTTTTGGAAGCCGCCAACGGCATGGGAATGACCTCTTCCCAAATTCTGGGGAAGGTAAAGCTTCCTCTGGCTTTGCCCATGATTCTCTCCGGTCTTCGTATTGCGCTGGTCACCGCATTAGGAG
>JAEXPO010000007.1 GCA_023446675.1 Bacillota bacterium
GCCTCCGATCGGGTGCGTGAAATGGGTTTTGGTGCGGGTATGGGGCTTCCCAACATTAAAAAACATGCCGACAGGCTTCAAATTGACACGGCGGTGGGAAAGGGCACAGATGTCCGTATCACCGTCTACTTCTCCTGAACATAAGGCTCATTTCTTTAAGGCTGAGCAGTAAGGCCACAGACCTTTCGGCTTGGCAGGAAAGGATGAATAGATGGAACAGGCGTATTTTCATTCCGTAACGCTGGACAAGGAAAAATGCAAGGGCTGTACAAACTGCATCAAGCACTGTCCCACCGAGGCAATACGCGTCAGGGGCGGAAAGGCCGCCATCATTGCGGAAAGGTGCGTTGACTGCGGCGAATGCATACGCATTTGTCCCTATCACGCCAAAAAGGCTGTGACGGATTCTCTTGAGAGGCTAAAGGACTATACCGTCCGTATTGCACTGCCCGCCCCATCCCTATATGGCCAGTTCGGCCCAAGCTTTTCACGCAGCCGTATACTTCAGGGCCTTTTAAGCCTGGGCTTTGACGGGGTGTATGAGGTGGCGGCCGCTGCTGAAATTGTTACCCGGGCTACCGACAGATATATGAGGCAGGCCGCATTGAAAAAGCCTGTTATCTCCTCTGCCTGCCCCGCGGTGGTTCGTCTCATCCAGGTGCGTTTTCCTAACTTAATCGATAATCTGGCAAAAATTGATTCACCGATGGAGGTTGCCGCAAGGCTGGCTCGGGAAGCCTTTTTGGCTGAAAAGGGAGAGGCGGCTTCAAAGGAGCGTGTGGGAGTCTTTTTTATTTCTCCCTGTGCGGCAAAGGTGACAAGCGTTAAAGCTCCCTATGAAAGCTATGTGTCATCTGTAAGCGGCGTTCTGGCCATGAAGGAGGTATACCTTCCTCTTTTGGAAGCCATGAAAGCGGGAAAAAGCGATAAAACGCTTATGCAGACCCTTTCCGGCCCCTCCGGAATAGGGTGGGCCGGTACCGGGGGCGAAAGCTCCGCTTTGTCGGGTGGACGGCGTATTGCGGTGCATGGCATTAAGAATGTCATTGACATTTTGGATATGGCGGTACAGGGCGCTCTGGACAGCATCGACTTTATCGAAGCCCTTGCATGTCCTGAGGGCTGCCTTGGAGGCCCTCTCACCGTTGAAAATCCCTTTATATCAAAAATTAATCTTAAATATGTCAGTGAGGATGCCGTATCGAATAAGGGAAAAGCAGAACAGACCCTTCTGCCGGAGGAAGACAAGGATTATATCTGGAAATCCCAGGTGACATACCGGCCTATTTTAAAGCTTGATGAGGATATGCTCCGGGCCATTGAAAAAATGCAGCACATGGACGAACTGACCGACAGCCTTCCCGGCCTGGACTGCGGTGCCTGCGGCGCGCCCAATTGCCGTGCCTTGGCGGAGGATATTGTACGGGAAAATGCCCGTGTAACGGATTGCATTTTTAAGCTCAGGGAACGGGTAAGTGATATAGCAAGCCTGCTTCAGAAAATTGAGGAGCCGTAAAAACCCCGTCTGCAGGCAAAGAGACGAATGGAGGAGAATGGTTATGACAGTTGATGAGCTGGCACAGCTTCTGGAAGCGGAGATTCTTACAGGCAGAGAGGAAGCCGGAAGCCGAAGCGTATCCGGAGTGTATGTTTGTGACCTTCTTAGCCACGCCATGGCGAAAATAGAGGCAGAGGATGTTTGGATAACGGTTCACACCAATCTGAACGTGGTTGCGGTGGCCCTGCTTTCCGGAGCAGCCTGCGTACTTATACCGGAGGGTGGCCAGGTAGAGGAGGCAACCCTGTCCCGGGCTGCTGCACAATCCGTAATCCTCCTGTCAGGAAAGGCCTCCGGCGCCCGCTATTGCCATGAGATTTTGAGGCTTTTGGAAGGAACGGAATAATGACTGTCTTCACGGATCTCCATATTCATAGCTGCCTTTCTCCCTGCGCCCATGAGGACATGACCCCAAACAATATTGTTAATATGGCCCTGCTTAAGGGCCTGGAGCTTATTGCGGTAACGGATCACAATTCCTGTGCCAATTGCGGGGCTGTAATGGAGGCGGGTAAGCGGGCGGGGCTTGCCGTAGTACCTGCCATGGAGCTGTGCACAGCGGAGGAAATACACCTCCTGTGCTATTTTCCCAGCCTTGAAGCGGCGCTTGAAATGCAGTGCCTTGTTTATGGCAGCCTGCTGCCTTACCCCAACAGGCCGGATATTTTCGGCGATCAGCTTATTATGGACAGCCTGGATGTGGAATCCGGCCGTGAGAACCGTTTTCTTGCGGGCGCCACGACACTGGATGCGAGGGAAGCCTGCAAAAGAGTGCGTGGGCTTGGAGGCGCTCCGGTACCCGCACATGTGGACAGGGAGGCCTTCAGCATGTTAAATACCCTGGGAACCCTGCCTCAGGAGTATGGCTTTAAATTTATGGAGCTGTCGCGAAGCTGCAATGTCCCCCTGTTTTTGAATAAGCATGCTGATTTGGGAAAAATGAAATTGCTGAGAAGCTCCGATGCTCACTTCCTCTGGGATTTATTTGAAAAAGAGGAATGTATGCCCATGGAAGCCGTATCTTCTGCCGAGCTGGTGGATTTGCTGGAAAAAAGTCCGTCCGGTATGCTATAATGAGTCGATGCCGGTTGACCCGCAAAGCCTAAAAAGTCACCGGCCCAGCCAATCAGGAGGACTTGCATGAGCTTATATAAAATACGGGAAATTGAAAAACTCAATCAGGATACCTTTCTTTTTAGAATAGATTCACCGGAGATC
>JAEXPO010000015.1 GCA_023446675.1 Bacillota bacterium
ATTCGGCGGATTCATAAACAGCGTGCGAAGAATATAATAAAATAACGCAGGTGGCTAAAGCCCCCTTTTGTTATAAAATCATTACATCCTTTTAGCCTTGCTTCCAGCGTTTCAGCTGGGGAAAAAACTGACTCATGCTGCGCCTTGCCTCCTCCTGGCTCATACCGGACTCGGCTGTGGCCATATGCGGCACACAGGATTCAATCATTTCTTCCATGGTACTCTCGGCTGTAAAGCTTCCCTTGTCATAGCAATACTTGCAATAGTCGCTGCTGGTGCTTCCATCGCTGTTGGTTCCATAAAGCTCCTGGGTATCCCCCATAGGCATACCGCAGCTTTGACAGAATTTTTCTTCCATTGTTCTTTCTCCCTTCCAATTTTCAGATGCACATCTGAAAACAGGATATCAGATAAAATACGACAACGGACTGTCACATTTGCAAAAGAAAATTTTCCAGCTTCTCAAGCATTTCCGGTGAACGTTCAATATAGCGTTCAACATCCTTCATATTAAAAAAACGCTCCAGCCGGTTCTCCTGGGGGAAAACAATTTTTGTAACCGCCCCAGCACCGCAAGCCAGAATACTTTGAGCTTCTCCCATGGTATGAATATTGTACAGGCTTTCACAGCCCGGTCGGGCATAGCCTGTGTTTTCCAGGTTTTCAACACTGTTTTTCTGCCTGTAGAGGTAATAGGGCCGAAGCCCCATGCGAGCCGCAGTTTTGGCAGCGTCCTCCGTCATGCGTTCCACCTCTCCGCCCTCTGTGCCGCTTGCGTAATCACGGCCTTTTTCTTCTCTGAGGCGGGAGGCTCTTTTTATGGCCAGAGTATGAACAGTCAGGCTATCCGGGTTCATAGCCTCGATTTCTTTTAGAGTATGGGCAAACATCTCCTCATTTTCGCCAGGAAGGCCTGCAATAAGGTCCATATTGATATTATCAAACCCTAACTGACGTGAAAGGTTGTATTTTTCTGTTACGTCCTCCGGACTGTGGTTTCGCCCGATAAGCTTCAGTGTTTGGGCATTCATGGTTTGCGGGTTGATGCTAACCCGGTTGGCTCCGGCCTCCTTGATAAGCTTAAGCTTCACTTTGTTAATTGTGTCGGGCCGTCCTGCTTCAACAGTGAATTCCCGGGTATGCTCCGTTACAAATTCCTCTGCCAGAACAGCTAGAAGCTTCTGCAGCTCACCGGCCTCCACCGCCGTCGGGGTTCCTCCGCCAACATACAGAGAAGCCACCTTCAGCCCTTTATCCCTAACGAGCCGACCCACAAGCCTTATTTCTCTGTAAAGGGCTTCAAAATAAGGGGCTATAAGCTTCTTGAAACGATTTACATCATAGGAGGTAAAGGAGCAATACAGGCATCTGCTGGCACAAAAGGGAATCCCTGCATAAATATGAACCGTATCGATTGCCGGCTTTAAATGTTCTCTTTCCACCTCTGCAACCGAAACCAGCAATCGGGCTTTTTCCAGAGTCATGCCGCTGTAATTCTGAAGCTTTTCCTCCGCGGCCGCTGCCATAAGGCCGTCCTCCAAAAGAGCTGCAGCCAGCTTTACAGGCCTTACTCCCGTAAGAGACCCGTAAGGCAGAGTAAAGTTAAAGGCTCTGGCCAAGACATGGTAGACTGCTTTACCGGCAAAGCCCTTGCGACTCCGGTAAATAACCCCCCCCGGACCGTTAAGCTCCTCACTGAAAGCCTGGACGGTATCAACAAAGGAGGGTTTGGGTAATGAGCGATTGGCGGCACCGGAATTTTCATAAGGGGTAAGGGAATCACTTTGAATAGAGGCGTCTCTTTGAATAGAGGCATCACATTGAGTAAAGGAGCTCTCTTTTAAATTGACCGAATCGGTAAGAGCGGAAAGCTCATTAAAGGCTAATCCCGTAAACAGGGATGCCTTTGCCTCAAAGCTGCTCTCCCCGCTGTCAGCCTCAAGAATAAGCAAATCACATGAGCCATCCAGCAGCTTATCTCCAAGCTCCTGACCCAAAGCAGCAGTATCCTTCTGCCTGTCCCGGAAGACCCTTCCTTCTCTTAAAAAGCCAATGGTATCCGGCTTATAGGCAAGCCTCAAAAGCTCCCATGCCTCATAATCCATGGTAATGCCTTTAATGGCCGCCAGCAGCTTAAGGGGTTTACCGGCTTCAAACATAGGGATTGTTCTCTTTTTCGTAAGCGATGGAGGTAGCCTGTCCATGGCCGGGATAAACAGTTAAGGAGCCGTCCAGCGTATAAATACGATTCTGAATGGACGCTTCCAGCATTTGTCCGTTACCGCCGTACAAATCCGTCCGTCCCACGGACAGAGCAAAAAGCGTGTCCCCTGTAAACAGCCAGCTTCCTATTTTAATGCAGATACAGCCGGGAGAATGGCCCGGCGTGTGAATAATCTGAATGTCTTCATCCCCCAGCCGAAGGGTCTCATTATCCTTTAGCAGGATATCCGGCTCAGGAGGATTAAGAGGCCTTTTCATGCCGAAATAGGAATAGCCGTTTTTATCCGCATCCCGATAAAGCTCAAGCTCCGCCTCATGAAGGCAAAGGGACGCGCCTGTGGCTTCACGAAGTGTTGCGGCATGAAAAATATGATCCACATGACCATGAGTGAGAAGAATATATTTAACCGTCAGCCCGTCTTCCTCTAGCTTTCGGACAATATCTCTGGTTTTTACACCGCAGTCAATGACCACGCATTCCTTACCCTCGGATACAAGGTAGACATTGGAACTGAACAGCCCGTTGGGCATGATATCAAGCTTCATCGTTTCTCCTTCATATACCTTTACAGCTAATACGGTTAAAAGGTTTTCCGGCTGTCCAGAAGAAGCGTTACGGGCCCGTCATTAACAAAGTCAACCTCCATATGGGCCTGGAA
>JAEXPO010000017.1 GCA_023446675.1 Bacillota bacterium
CAGTTCGCCATGCAACATTCTACTCGGAATTTTTTTTTCAGTCAATAGTCATTTTAACGAAACTTAAGCCTCTTCAACAGTAACAAAAGGCTCGATTTAAAGTGTGATTTTTGACCGGAATTAAAAAAATCTGACCCGACAAAATAATATTGCACCTTAAGGCTGCCGATTCCGGATTTATAATAAAAGATAGCCCGAAACGCGATATCTGTTTTGTGTTATGATAAGGAAACAAGAGCCCGTCACTTAATCCGGGAATGGGAGGAAGGAATGAAACGGATTGTCGCCGGTGTATCAAACTTAAGCATCCTCTGGAAATTTACCTTTATCTACTTTCTTTTAATTGTTGTACCCTTGGCGGTAGTCCAGGTAAACGGGTACAAGAAATCCGTCGATTCCATCCGAGAGCAGAACTTTAATATTCTGGCTCAGACTCTGTCCCAAATAAAGCAAAATGTACTTTATATGGTAAAGAACTGTGAATATGCATCGGACATTCTAAGCTATGACGAGCAAATCCAGGGCTTTCTGGGAAACCCGTTTGATACGCTGGAATATCTGGAATACGATGTGGAGGAAAAGCTCAGCAAGATAAGCCAGGTGGGTTCCCAGCACTTCAGCCTCTATTTTTACACGGCAAACACAACCATACCCGAGATGGATAATGTGATCTATGCCCTGGAACGCATAGAGAACAAGGACGACTACCGTGAGCTTGAAGCTCTTGCCGGAAACAGCATGTGGGGCGGTATAAGGCAAAGGGAGTACTATTACGGCAACGAAATCAGAAGAGGGGATAAGAGGCTGTACCTGCCCCTGTATACAAAAATCAAATCCCTTATTGTGAATAACAAGGTATTGGGAATACTGGAGATTGATTTGCCCGTGGATGAAATTATGAGCTCCTTTGCCCATGTTGAAATAGGTGCAAACGGCTATTTGGCCGTTCTGGACAAGACCGGCGCCATGGTATACAACGGCGGTGATTTTGATTTCAGAGCTCTCCTTTCAAAGGAAAGCCTGGTTGAGAATACGGGAATAACTTTTTTTGAATACGAGGGCAGGCGCTGTCATGTGGTTTATGATACGGTGGACGACACGGGCCTTAAATTGTTAGCCGTTATTACAGAGGATGAGTTTGTAGAACAGATTTCATCCTATAGATTGTCTCTTAACGCCATTCTCGTGCTTGGCGGTTTTTTTGCCTTTTTTGTCACTTATCTTGTGACCCGATACCTGTTTAAAAGGATTACCGTTTTGCTGGAGATGATGAAACGTGTGGAAAAAGGGGATTTTGACACACGGGTTGACGAAAAACGGCAGGATGAAATCGGAAAATTAGCCCATGGCTTTAACAATATGACTGAAAAGCTGGAGGAAATCCTGCTCCAGCTTATTGAAAAGGAAACCGCACAGTGGGAAGCGGAGCTAAGGGCCCTGCAGGCTCAGATAACCCCCCATTTTCTGTACAACACGCTGGAAAGCCTTAAAATGGAATGTGAAATAAACGGGCAGTATGAAATAGCCGACGCCTTAACCTCACTGGGCAACCTCTTTCGGTATAATATCAAATGGGACAGCCGACTTGTTACACTAAGCCAGGAAATGGAGCATGTTCGCAATTACATTACCGTCATGAAAATAAGATACGGGGATCAGATTGAGTTTACGTCCCATATCCCCGAAGGGGGCATGGGGCTCACCGTTCCCAAAATGATTCTGCAGCCCGTTGTGGAAAACTGCTTTTACCATTCCTACAGCCCCGGTGAAGAACTGTTCCGGATAGAAATCCAGGCCCAAATCCGTGAAAACACCGTAACCCTGCTTATTAGGGACAACGGTCCGGGAATTGACGAAAAAAGGCTTTATGACATTAATACCTTGCTTGATAAAAGGGATAGGAACAGGGAGGAGAAGGCTTCTTTGCTAACGGCGCAAGGTGGAGGAATCGGCCTTGTCAACGTTAACAGGCGCATTAAGATGCAGTTTGGAGAAAGCTATGGCGTAAGCCTCAAAAGCGAGCCTGGCCAGGGTACGGAAGTAAAGCTGACACTGCCCGCCGTTAAATTTCAAAATTAGGGCAAGGGGGAATTTGGAGCATGTATAAGCTTTTAATTGTCGATGATGAAATAAGAATTCGAAACGGCATAAAGGCCATGATAGAAAACGGCATGGCAAGTGGCTTTCAATTCCTTTTTGCAAAAACCGGAAGGGAAGGCCTGGAAATAATAAGCTCCGGAGATATTCAGCTTGTTATCACCGATATAAGAATGCCGGATATGGACGGATTGGATATGATTGAACAAATTTGTGAAACAGTGGCCAATCCGCCTGTCTTTATGATTATAAGCGGCTACGACAATTTCCAGTATGCCAAAAAAGCCATGAAATACGGGGTAAAGGAATATCTTTTAAAGCCTGTGGGGAGGGAGGAGCTTTTAAATTCCCTCAGACGTTCCATGAACTATCTGGAGCAGGAAAAAAGAAAAAACGAACAGGAAATCGGGCAGATCCGGGAGCGTATTCAAAGCCGGAACATACTTAAGGAAAGCTACCTTAAAGGACTTGCGGAAAATGGCTCACCCAGTGACGCCCAAGTGGAGAAGGAGCTGGCTTCGGTAGGGATCCGATTTACGGGAAGCCTGTTCAGGACGGTACTGATTGATTTTAAGTATAACAGCAGGGAGTACTATGAAAGCTTTGACGAGCTGGACCTGTTTGCTGTTAAAAATATTGTGGAGGAGCTTTCCGGCGAACATCTGGAACGGGTATGGGCATTTTACAGCAGCCGAAATAAGCTGGTTTTGCTCATTAATTACCACGAGCCGGATAAGCATGCCGACGACCGTATAAGGACTCTACACAACCTTATTGAGGATAACCTGAGGAAATACCTGAATATACAAATTTTTACAACCGTATCCTGCTTTGTTTCAGGTATCAAGGAAATAAAGAAGGCCTTTACGGAGGTGTGCCGATGCAACAAAAATAAAATCATCCAACGGCGGGAAGCCATCCTTTTCTGTAATTCCATAAAAGCAGCCTCTGAAAAGGACCATCCAGTTCAGCTCTTATAC
>JAEXPO010000038.1 GCA_023446675.1 Bacillota bacterium
CGTCAGATGTGAGACGGGCAGCCCTTTTCTTTTTACGGATTCCATTTAAGACGGTATTCGGAAACGCCTAATCCGTAAACGGACTTGAATTTTCTTGCGGAGGGGACATTCTTATCGGTTTTAAGGCAGAATTTGCGGCCTTGATTGCAGTGCTTTTTGGGGCTGTGCTATAATTTAACCGTCTGGAAGAGAAAAATATGAATGGGGTTTATTGATTGGAAATAAATGCAAAGCTTCTGAAGCCTATTACAGAAGTAAAATATTTATCGGCTGAAAATTGCGGCCGCTACCGGGCTATTCTCCGTTATTTTTATCTCCAATATGAGAAAATACGGTATTGGATGTATAAGGAAGAGGTTTTTGACGCCCTAAGAGATCATGCCTATTTTCAATCCTATACGCCGGAGCTTCTAAAACAGGATTTGGAAGCCCTCGTCAGCTGGGGGAACCTTTTGCCTATGCAGGATACCGCAAAAGCTGCCACAGTAGAGGAATTCAAAAATAAACAGTTTCGCTATCAGCTGTCTGAGTACAGTGTGGAGATTGAACGGCTGACCCTTAAATTGGAAAACCTGTTTGTGGAGGGGGCCTCTTTGGAGCCGTCGCTGTTTGAGCGTATCCGCGACGCTGTTTTAAAGCTTCCTCAAGTGGCCCGGGCCGAAGAGAAGGATGCGGGCCTGTGGTGGCGGGATCTGAATAATGACTTTAAGCGCCTGAATCAGAATTATCAGGATTATATTCGAAGCTTTCACAGCCTGAAAGCGGAGGAGCGCATGAAAACACGGGAGTTTATAGTGTATAAGGATGCGCTGCTTGACTATTTAAGAGATTTTGTGCGGGGACTTCAAAATAACGGCTATTTTATTGCGGAGGCTTTGAGAGGCCTTACGCAGGAGGTTGTCGGAGAGGTTCTGGAGAAGGCCTTCAATTATGAAAAAAAGATACCCCGGCTGGATTATGAAATAGCGGAACCTGAAATACGCGCTAACATATGGGGGCGTTGGGAAAGCTTCCGGGACTGGTTTTTAGGAAGTCATGCTCAGGACAGCGAGGTTGTGCGGATCCTTGAAATAACCAATGATATTATTCGGAAAATCACCCGTTATGCCTCACGGATTGTTGAGAGCAGCAACAGTGCGGCCAATCGCAAGGAAGAGTATAAAAAGCTTTGCGGCATGTTTCTTGCGTGCCGTTCCATGGATGAGGCGCACAGACTTTCCTCGTTGGCCTTCGGCTTGTTTGGTACCCGGCACATCTCCGGCGATTTTGAAAGAGCCACCGAGAGCATCGGGAGTGGCGTTTTCGATGAAGAGCCTTTTCAAGTGCCCGTCCGGCCCAGGGTGAGAAGCTATAAGGAGAAAGCGGAGAAAAAAGGATTTACGGACAAGCGGGAGAAGAAGGAGAGGCTTGTGAAAGCCTATATTGAACGGCTGGAGCAGGAAAAGGACATTTTGGAAAGCTATATAACGGGAAATTATCTTGATTTGTCTAGCCTGCCCCAGGTTGCTCCCCATGTTAGAACAACGCTTCTTAAGTGGATAGCCAGGGCTTCCGCTTCTCCGGAACACAAAGGGAGGACCGAGGAGGGTAAGGTGTATACGTTGGTTTTTCCTGGGAATGGGGAAAGATGTACGTTGACGTCCGAGGACGGAAGCCTGGAGCTTCCCTCCTACACTCTCATTTTTCATTAGGAGGATTGGGTTGAAGGCTTTAGAAGCATTATTGGAGAACTTTTGGATTATTAAAGAGGAAGATCGGGAGCTTTACTATCAAATAAGGGATGAGAGCCCGTCCTTTCGCAGCTTTATAGAGGACAAGCTGGGCTATAAGCTTATTGTCACGCCCTACATGATCAAACTTGAAAAGCTGCCGGGACGTGCGGAGCCCTGGATGGGAATTCAAACCTTTGAACAGCCTCTGGAATATGCCTTTTTATGTATTCTTCTGGTATTTCTTGAAGACAGGGGTATGGGAGATCAGTTTGTGCTGTCTGAAATTACTGAGTTTATTCAGGGCTCCTTCTCCGGGTTAGAACAAGTGGATTGGACATTATTCAGACACCGTCACGCCATGGTGCGGGTCATGCGGTTCGCCTCGGATATGCGTATTGTGAGGGTGGACGACGGTGACGACAGCCGGTTCATGGATTATCGTGAGACTGAGGTATTATACCAAAGCACGGGTCTGTCCCGTTACTTTGTCAGAAATTTCACAGGAAACCTTATGGATTATTCGACGGCGGAGGATATTGAAAAAAACGAGTGGCTTGAGGCGGACAGAGACAGGGGAAGAGTTCGGCGCCATCGGGTTTACCGCCGCCTTTTCATGAGCCCCGCGGTTTATTCCGACGGACCGGAGGATCAGGATTACCTTTACATTAAGAATCAGAGGAGCCTTTTGCAGAAGGACTGCGAGGACGTGCTTGGGAGCCGGCTTCATATTCATCGCAACGGCGCGTTTCTTGTGTTGAACCCCGACAGGCGGTTTAAGGATATCTTTCCGGACAACAAGGGTATCTCCGACGTCTGCACCCAGATGTGCGGCATTATAGTGGATAGGCTGAAGCGGGGAGAGCTGGAGAAAAATCCGGATGATACGATAATTGTATCAGGTTCTGTTTTTCGGCGTATGACGGAGGAATGCAAGGAGAATTTTTCAGAAGGCTGGAGTAAGGAGTACAGGCAGATGCCTGAGGACAGGCTGGCAGAGGCGGTCATAAGGCACATGAAGGGGTTTGGAATGCTGGAGGCTGTGAGAGACGGCTCCGAAATCCGCATCCTACCCCTGGCAGGCAAGCTTCGGGGTATATATCCAAGGAATTTCGGCGGTAAAGCTATCACCGAAAAGGAAGACGGGGAGGCAGCGGTTTAAATTGGATAATAAAACAGGATTAGATAAATGGACAATTAATCGGATTGGATTGATTAATTTTTGGCTTTACGATGAGGAAACCTTTGATTTCTTTGACGGCAGACTCCTTTTGCGCGGATCTAACGGATCGGGAAAATCGGTAACCATGCAAAGCTTTATTCCCCTTCTTCTGGATGGAAATAAAAGCCCGGAGCGGTTGGATCCGTTTGGCTCAAGAGCGCGAAGGCTGGAAAATTACCTTTTAGGCGAGGATGGAGGCCAGGAAGAGAACACCGGCTACCTCTACATGGAATTAAAAAAGCCCCGGACCGGGGTGCTTATAACCATTGGCATGGGGTTGAGGGCCAGAAAAGGCAAAGCCCTTGACTTTTGGGGCTTTGCCATTACCGACGGGAGGCGGGTTGGAGAGGACTTTTTCCTGTATAAAAACATGGGAGATAAAATTCCTCTAACCCGGACTGAGCTTAAAAACCGGATAGCCGCGGGCGGTGAGGTTATGGATGGCCAGGGGGATTACATGGCCATGGTCAACCGCCTTCTCTTTGGGTTTGAAACGCTTGAGGAATACGATGAAATGATAAAGCTCCTGGTTCAGCTTCGGACCCCCAAGCTGTCTAAGGATTTCAAGCCTACGGTGATCTATGAAATTATGAATAATTCCCTCCAGCCGCTTTCGGACGAGGAATTACGCCCTATGTCCGAAGCCATAGAAAATATGGATGGCATAAAAGTCCAGCTGGACGTATTAAAGGAGGGAAAAAAAGCGGCGGACAGGCTTATGCAGGAATATCAGCGCTATAACCGCTTTATCCTGTGGGAAAAGGCCCAAAGCTACGCAGGCAATCATTCGAAGCTTTCAAACGCCCTTAAGGAGGCGGCTCAGCTGGAAGCCGAGGGGCAGGAGCACTTAAAAAGGCATCAAGATTCAGAGGAAGAAGGTCTTCGGCTTAAGCAGCGCCAGGCCGCGCTGGAGCACCGGAGAGAGCAGCTTCGGCAGCATGACAGCTTTAAGGCCCATGAGGAAGTTGATAAAATAAGGCTGCTTCTGCTTGAACTTGAGGAGGACCACCGCATCAAGGGGGAGTCCGTCAAGGGGAAACGGGAGCGTGAAAGGCTGGTAAACGGGGAGCTTAAGCGCTGCCATAATGAAAGCGTTGAGCAGGAAGAGAAGCTGGATCAGGTTCTGCTGGAAATGAACGGTTTGGCCGAAACCCTGAAATACGATGCCTTTGTCTTTATGGAAAAGGAGCTGAGGGACAGCCTTACCCGGTCATACAGCTTTAAGCTTCACCGGGGGGAAACCGATAAGCTGCGGGAGCAAATTGTTCAGGCAAGAAAGGCTCTGGAGCAGGAAAAGACCGCTTCGCTGGCCTATGACAAGGCATTGGCTCAGGTTGAGCAGACCCGGCGTGAGAAGGAAAGCGCCCGCCGCGAATTTGAAAAAAATGAGGGCGCCCTTTCCGATGTTAAAACCCGCTATGTGGAGGAGGTGTACGGCTGGGAAGGGGGAAACAGCCTTCTCAAGCTGTCCCCGGAGCGGCTGCAGGAGCTTAACCGGGCGGTATGGCAGTACGGCGGCGAGGGAACCTTTGACGATATTGTAAAGGAGGCCAGGGACGGCTCTCAGATAATTGAAAACGGCTTTCACCGGGAAATTGCCGAAAGAGAGGCTGTTCGCGTCCGGCTGGAGGAGCAGCTGGAGGAGAAAAAACGGGAGCTGGAGCAATGGAAGGCTCAGATCGATCCGGAGCCTTTGCGTTCCCCAAAGGTAGAGGCCAACCGGAATCGGCTTGCAAAGGCCGGAATACCTCATCTGCCCGTTTATATGGCGGTGGATTTCAGGGAGTACCTGGATGAAGCGTGCAAGGGAAGAATAGAGGAAAGCCTTCTGGATTTGGGAATATTGGATGCCCTCATCGTACCGGAGGAGTACAAGGATAAGGTTATGGACATGGATCCCGATATGGGAGACAGGTATCTGTTTGCCCGTCCGCTGTTTTTCACCAATGACAGCTCAGCCCTTTTAAGGCCTGTGGCTCCGGAGAGCGGAGCTGTTACGGGAGAGCATATAGACAATGTTCTGAAAAGCATACAGCTGGAGTATTCACCGGAACGGCTCTATATCGGAGAAAACGGGGAATACGGTATGGGAATGCTCCAGGGTCGGGCATCCCACTGTTATACGCCGCGCTTTTTGGGAGTGGAGGCCCGCCGAAACTACCGCCGTGAGAACATCGCGCGCGTGGAGGAGGAAATCTCCGCTTTAATGGAAAAGCGGGGAGGAGAGGCCGCCGCCATAGCCTTTATAAAGGAAAGGGTAGCTCAGTTGAGGCTTGAGCTGAAGGCCTTCCCGGCAAAGGAAGGACTGGAGGAGGCCTACCGGCTGCTTAAGGAGGCGGAATTCCACCTTGAGGTGCTTACGCGGGAGCTGATTTCAAAGGAGGGGTCTGCCGACAAGCTTTATGCCGAGTTAAAGGCCGTGCGGGGGCGGGTGTATGAGCTTACGGCCAAAATGGAGCTTTCTGTTACTCTTGAAGCCTATGAAGAAGCGGAAGAGGCCATAGGACAGTATAGGGATAATTTATCGGATTTGGAAAACAAGCATATTAAGCTGCTTGAATGCCAGGCGCGGGTTCAAAGCCTTACGGCCCAGCTCGACGGCCTTTCGGAGGATCTGGATGCACTTTTTCTGGATCTGCGTAAATTACAAAGTACTATTCAGGAAAACAAGGATAAAAAGCAAAATTTTGAAGCCCTCCTGAAAGAGCTTCACTTTGATGAGATAAAGGTGGAAATTGAAAGCTGCCTTAAGGAGCTTTCTCTTATTCCCAATGCCCTGGAGGAAGCCATAAGAAGCGCCCAGACCAACAAGGAGCAAATGAAAGCCGCCCAGGAAAAGCTGGAGGCGAAAAAGAAAGATATCCTGCTTCTTCAAAAGGGCGATCTGCTCTACAGGGAGTGTTTTGCCGAGGAATACGTTCTGGGTTATGTCCTTCAAGAGGAAACTCAGGATTTTTTAAAAACGGCTCGTCACGCAAGTCAGGCGCTATCAGGCGGAGACAGGGCTCAAAAGACACGGGAGGATTACGGGTCGTCCCTTCAGGAGCGCTACCATGAAATCCGGCACCACTTGACCGAATATAATCTCATTATGGAGCATCGGTTCAGTGATTCACGAGGAGAGGAGGAGCTGTCGGAGGCCATTGCTCCGCTTCGTAAGAGATTGGATTTCAGAGCCAGGGTTCAAGGCAAAAGCGTGGATTTTATGACCCTGGCCAGCACTCTTGCCGAATCCATCGAAGAAAATGAAAAGCTGCTCAGAGAAAGCGATCGTCAGCTTTTTGAGGACATTCTGGCCAACACTGTGGGAAAGAAAATACGGGATCGCATCTATCACAGCGAGCAGTGGGTTAAAAAGATGAATGGACTTATGGAAGGGATGAACACCTCCAGCGGTCTCTCGTTCAGCTTGTCGTGGAAAAACCGGGTAGCTGAGACGGAGGAGCAGATGGATACCAGGGCTCTGGTGGATCTATTGAAATCCGATGCCGGGCTTTTAAACGAGAGCCAGATGGATCGCCTATCATCCCATTTTCGTTCTAAGATAGCGCTGGCCCGTAAGGCCATGGAGGATAAAGGCGCTTTTCAGGCAACCTTCCACACTATCATGAAAGAAATTTTGGATTACCGCAAGTGGTTTGAGTTCCAGCTCTTCTATGTGAAAACGGGAGAACAGCGGCGTGAGCTTACCAATAATGCCTTCGACCGCTTCAGCGGCGGCGAAAAGGCCATGGCCATGTATGTTCCCCTGTTTTCCTCCGTGTACGCGCGCTATGAGGGGGGCAGAGCCGACTGCCCCCGGATAATCTCTCTGGACGAAGCCTTTGCCGGTGTGGATGAAAACAACATACGGGATATGTTCAAGCTTATTGAAGAGCTTAGGTTCAACTTTATTATTAATTCCCAAATCCTATGGGGGGATTATGATACTGTTCCCCGTCTTTCCATATGCGAGCTTATCCGGCCCAATAACGCGGATTTTGTTTCCGTCATCCGCTACGGTTGGAATGGAAGCACCAAAAGCCTCCTGTCCTCAGGGGACATAAAGGCTTCAACCCTTAAGGAAGGGGGGGGTGAAGCTTGACCGGTCCGTCTGCTGCCGGTAAGGAGCCCTGCGGCCGCGAAAGGCCGGCACCGGAAGAAAAACAGGATAATAAGAGGCTTTATGAGTGCGTGGCCTATTTTAAAGGCCGCCCCGGCTTTCAGAGGCTTTTTGAAAGGATTCGGGGAAAATATGCATCCCTGGGCCGTTTGGGTGGAAAAGTCGTTATCAATGCACCAACGGAGGACGAGCGGGAAGCTATTTCCGGACTTTTAAAAAAAAGCTGCGGGAAGGAGGAGCGGTTATACGTAAATATCGAGGAGCTTGTGCAAAGCCTGAAAAGTACCCGTTTTGACGATGTGGACTTTTTGGATGTCCTGAACAATTATTTTATGGGCGATCTCACTTATAAAAAAACGGTTCGGGAAGACATCGAAGCTCAACGAAGCCGTTTCTTCTTAGGCCTTAAAAAAGAGGCTGCAGGAACTCCGGGAGAAAAGTGGCTGGAGCATATTTTAGAAGGGCGAGCCTCTTTTTATAATGCTTTTGTAAAGCGTTACGACAAAGACCGGGAAGAGCTTTCAAAAGATATTCGTATGGTATGCCGGGCGCTGGCCAGCCTTCCTGTCATGAATGGGATTAGTTTGCCACTGCCCGTTTTTTCCGC
The DNA here is from genome assembly GCA_023446675.1 of Bacillota bacterium. Lineage (GTDB taxonomy): Bacteria > Bacillota > Clostridia > DSM-8532 > DSM-8532 > DTU059. Next base: position 7,641 of record JAEXPO010000038.1, read on the forward strand.
CCGGATAACGAAAAATCCCCATGCCCTTGATGAGCAGACGAGTGCAGGCTCCTATTTTGTCGGAGCGCTGTCCTTCCTTTTTGAAGAAGAGAAGCCTGTTTACGCACGTGACAGGGCAGAGCTATACTATGCCGCCGGGCTATTGGTGGACGATGTTTCAAATTATGTTTTAAGCCGGGGACTTTACGCCTATGAAAAAAACGGATTGTCTCATGAAGGCTGGCGGGGGTTTGCACAGAGAGGCGAGCCCCTCATGGCTACGCTAAATAACCTCAGCCGCCTGGATCGGCTTATAAGCCCCTCCCAAAAGCTTTTTATTGTAGAGAATCCCGCGGTATTTACAAGGCTTGGTGAAAAATCCGGCCAACCGCTGGCGTGCACCTACGGACAGGTAAAAATTGCCGCCCTGGTTTTTCTGGATAAGCTGGCCAGGGAAGGAACTGAATTTTGGTATTCGGGCGATTTTGATCCGGAGGGACTTCTTATAGCCGACAGGCTGAAGCTCCGATATGGGAAATTGCTACATTTATGGGGGTATTCTCGGTCGCTATACGAAAAAAGCCTGTCACAGGTTCCCCTGGGCTCCGAGCGTCTTAAGAAACTCGACAGGCTTCAGTGCCCTGAGCTTGTCGAGCTAGCCGCCGTAATGAAGGAAAAAGCTTTCGCGGGTTATCAGGAGCAGCTGCTTCCGAGTCTGGAGCAAGAGCTTTTAAGCCCAGGCGGAGAAGACGAAGGCTTATAGCAGAGCTCCTATTTTACGCTTACAAACTTCTGGAATTTGCTTCTGGGGGCTTCCGGCAGAGTAAGCCTAAGCTTCCCGCTTGTTAAAAGGGGAGCAATGTATTTGTTGTTAACGTAAGGAAGCGAAGTTAACCCAAGCTTTTCAGCAATTTCAGAGCGTGAACGCGGTTTAGAGCAGAATGCCAATATATTCATAAATTCCTTCGCGTCCGATGGGGAAATTGCCAGGGTGGCGTTCTCGGGGCTGCTCTCAGGCGTCTCCCGGGGTTTAGCCTTAAGCCTTCCCACAGGCGTCCTATGGGGAGTCTCTTGGGGCGTCTGAGTGGCAGGCATTTTTGTACTGTCCTTACTCATTTCAATACCGAAAAGTTGGGCTGTCGTATCCGATTTCAGGATCCTGCGACGGTTGCTTCGGGAGTTTTCAGCCTTATCAAGGAGCGTCTGGGTTTGGGCATGCACAGCGGTGGCTACAAGCTCTTCGGCATTTTGGCCGCGAAGTGTGAAAAAGAGCATTGGATTGGAATCCAGCCTCACTCCCACGCCGTAAAGTACCGATGCCGAATGCTTGCACAGGGATGCCCAGTCAGGGCAGGAGCAATTGATGGTGATTTCTTTTGGTGAGGGGAAAAGGCCTTCATCGTGGGCAGTGAGTAAACCGGAAAGGGTGGCGGGTATTTTACCGGCTAAAAGCTCCTGAAGGGAATGAATTTGTCCTTGACAGCG
>JAEXPO010000096.1 GCA_023446675.1 Bacillota bacterium
AATTCGTTATGAGTGTAAAGGGGATTTAAGGAATCCGGTGCAACCATGAAAAGGTTAAGTCTTCCCCCCTGGGATGGGCCCTCATCCTTGCTGGTGACCGCAAGTCCTGTTTCAGCTGTCGGCTCCGGCTCGGAAGAAGCCTCCAAGCTCTCAAGCAAACTGCAGCCGCTCAGAAAAAGAGCCGCTGAAAGCAGAGCGGCCAGACCTTTATATACCTTTCGCAAATACCCGTTAAATGGGGTTATGGCTTTCATCAAAAGGGTCCCCCTTAATTTTTAAGCATCATAAACGCGGCACCCGTTCCCGTGTTTCCACCGCTGCCCCGGTGTGAAAAAAAGCTTTCACTTAAGCATCGGGTGCATTTCTGACCTCCGGTAATGTGTTCCGGCAACAGGCCCACATCCTCTAAGGCCTGGGTAATCACTGCCTCCAGATTAAGCATCCATTTGCCCACCGTGTTTTTAGCCGCCGTTTTTCGGGCTGATGCATAGGTGTTGAAAAACTGTTCCGCCACATCTTCCCCTACCTCAAAGCAGCAGCTTCGGATATGAGGTCCGAAAAACACCCGGATATCCCCCGCTTTACTGCCGAAATGCGTTTTAAGGGCTTCCACCGTGACAGCTCCGATATTCAGAAGCGTCCCCTTCCAGCCGGAGTGAGCAAGGCCAATAACGCCCAGACGGGGATCATAAAAATAAAGGGGGACGCAGTCGGCGTAGAGGGTAATAAGCAATAACCCCTTCTCCCCCGTGATAAGCCCGTCGGCCTCCTCATAGGAACGAGGCCTCACTATGCCCATCCCACCATAGCTTTTATCCACCGCCTCCACCCGGTTCCCGTGAACCTGGCGTGAAAGCACCATATTTTCCGGGGCTACTCCCAGTGTCTGCCCGAGCAGCCTGTAGTTCTCAGCCACATTCTCTGTGGGATCGGGCCGGTTAAAGTTCAGGTTTAAGGAAGCAAGAGGGCCCTTACTAACCCCTCCGAACCGCGTTGTAAAGCCCTGAAGCAGCTCCCTATAGGCATCCATGCCCGGAATTGTAACGAACCGCCTGTTTTCCTTTGCGGCAGCCGCCTTTATATCATCCCTGTCCAGGCCCTCCGCCTGATTTTTTGGTTCGGGTAATGTATTCATAAAACGATCATCCTTCCCCATATGCCTCTGAAACGTTATCCCCTTGATGACTTTTTATTCCCAGCCGCCTTCATCATAGAAGCAAAAGCCGCCTTTTCCCAGATTTTTTGCCTTGTACATGGCTTTATCGGCCTTCGCCTCAAGACTTCTGGCATTATCCAGCTCCGAGCTGGCCTCCACGATACCTATGCTGCAGCTTATGTTCATATGCGTTTTGCCTATAAGCCTGGGAAGCGCAAGCTGGGCAAACAGCCTTTTAACCATCTCGTAGGCTTTCCTCCGGCTGCACTCGGGTAAAAAGATGATAAATTCATCCCCGCCCTTTCGGAAGATCAGGCCCCTGTCCTCCACCTCTTTTTCAAGAATGCGTGCAAATTCAATAATCAGTTCATCTCCGGTTTGATGCCCAAAGGTGTCATTAACCCCCTTGAGATTGTCCAAATCGGCAAAAAGGAGTACTCCCCGGACCGATGAGGAGAACAGCGCATCGTTAACTCTTTCTTCAAAGCTTCTGTAGCTTAAAACCCCCGTCAGGGGATCCTTGCCGATATGGGCTTTGAGATTACGGTGCTCCACCTGCATATGATAAAGGGATATCTGTATATGGGTATAGGCGCGCTTCTGGTCAAATTCCATTTTTTCACAATCGCTGTCGGCCTGGACATATTCCCTGAGGATGCGAAGCTCTCCCTCAGAATCCCCTTTTTCACGGAAAAGGCGGGCATACAGCTTTAAAATTGGCTTATTAAGAATAAAATATTCGTAGCACTGGCTATAGGCCTTGGCTGAGTCCAGGCATTCCCAGGCCTCATTATACCTGTGTTCGTCAAGCAGTATTTCCGCCATATCCGTCTTACCTTCGGCAAAAGCAAAGAAGTTATGGTATTTTTCAGCCAGCCTGAAAGCCAACTGGAAATACCTTAGATACCGAACCCGGTTTCCTCTTTTATAGGTCACTACCGCCAGTATAAAATAAATATCCGCCCAGACAAACTGATTCTTTTCCTTCCAATTGGCATTCCGGGCTATGAGGGCATATTCGTAGGCCTCTTCATATTTTTCAATATCGGCATAAATATTAGCTATATTACGCAGATAAACCGCTACGGGCAAGTTGGCAGACAATGCTTTTTCATAAGCAAGAAGCAGATATTTGAGGCAATTGGTGTAATCCTTAAGATCGGAAAAGACGGAGGAAATATTGTTGTTTACCTTGCATTCCAGTTCGGCCAGGTCATTGCCCCGTGCAATGTCCAACGCAGCCAGAAACAGCTCCAGCGCCCTTGAATGAATATCCATCTGACTGTAGGCTATACCCAGAGCATTTTTTGACATGGCGGTTTTCAAGGGCTCCTTTAGCTTTTCACCCAGCCTTAAGCATTCCTCGAAATAGTGAACGGCCTGGGCATTATCGTTAAAATTATTGCTGATCCGCCCCATGACAAACAAGCTCTCAAATCTGCCGGAATCGTTTTTCTCCTTCTCCGACAGTTGAAGGGCTTCCTGAGCCTTGCGGGCCGCCAATTCAGGATCTGTATTAATGTATTCGCGACTTTCCTTAATAAGGGCGTCTACGGTTTCAGTGTGACTCTGCATGGTATCACCAGTACAACCTCAATATTGCACCTATTGTACCACATATGGTAAAAGAATGCATCCACCTATTAGACCTCTTTTAGAGCTCTTTTCGTTGCCTCTTTTTGTTGCAACGAACGATGAAGCCCAATGGAGCAAGCTCAGTCTTAAGTCAAAAGCATGGTGCGAAGTATTTCCGTCATCTCGTCCAGGCAAGGAGACAGGGAATCCTGGCTGGTTCCAACCACATAAAGATTGCATCGGTTCAAGGGTATAAGTATTTTACGGGCCGGGCTCTCCGCAACAGCCCGGGCCATGGCCGGCGTCAGCTCGCCCAGCATGGCATTGGCTGCAATTATACCCACGCTGCCAACAATTGCTTCTACCTTGGGGGCATTATAGAGAACGGCATTTTCCCCGGACGCACCCTCGTCCGCTCCGGCCTTAAGCATGGCGGCCGTTGCCAGTGCATTGGTGCCAAGGGCCAGAATGGTGAGGGATGACCCCAGAGTCTGACGGATTCTCTCTATTATGTTTTTACCAATGCCGCCTCCCTGACCATCAATTACGGCTATGCGCATAGCGATTTCCTCCTTGTTCCAATGACATTTTCCACTTTATTTAGGAATCCTTCTCCCATACCTTTTCCCGATCCTCGCCGCCGCAAACAGGACATCCCTGAAG
>JAEXPO010000200.1 GCA_023446675.1 Bacillota bacterium
TTGTAAACGACGGCAGCAAGGAGGCCTATGAGCCCATCTTTAAGGCTGCCGGGGAAAAAGGCGCGCTGGTTATTGCCCACCCGGTTAACCGCGGCAAGGGACGGGCTTTGAAAACCGGATTTGAGTACCTTATAAAAAACGGAGAGACGGAAGGCGTCATTACGGCTGACAGCGACGGACAGCATCTGCCGTCGGATATTATCCGCATCGCCAAAAAAATTTTCCCCGGCAGCCAAACCATACATCTGGGTTCCAGGCGTTTTACCGGCAAGGTTCCTCTCCGAAGCCGCTTTGGAAACAGCGTAACCCGTCAGGTCTTCACCTTTTCAACAGGGGTAAGGCTTTACGATACCCAAACAGGGCTTCGGGGGTTTCCGCCGGACATGCTTCCCTGGCTTGCAGCCATTCCGGGGGATCGCTTTGAATATGAAATGAATATGCTGCTGAAAGCCTGTCAGGAAGGGTATTCTCTGGAGGAAACAACCATTGAGACGGTTTACTTCGGAAAAAACCATTCCTCCCATTTCAATTCACTCACCGATTCCTTTCGGGTTTACTTTCCCATCTTAAGGTTCAGCGCCTCCTCCCTGGTCTGCGGGTTTCTGGACTTTATTCTTCTTCTCTTATTTAAAAGCGTTTTTGGAAACTTGTTTCTTGCGGTTGCGGGCGCCCGTGTCATAAGCGCCCTGTGTAATTACCTGGCTAACCGCTCCCTTGTTTTCAGCCGGGAGAAAAAAGCTGCGGGGCATGCCACCGCAATGCCCCGCTATTTTATCCTGGCCGCTGTTATACTTATAGCCAACTATTTAATTATAAGCCTTCTAAATGTTCAACTGTCGGTTCCCCTGGCGGCGGCCAAGCTCCTTACGGAGGGAATTCTGTTTTTTGTAAGCTATTGGTCACAGCGCCGCTTTGTATTTGCCAAAGCGTGAGGCTGCTCAATTGCCAGGTTCCCCTTGCAGATAGATGATATTGCTTACCGACCCGCTTGTATCGAACAGGGTGTAGGCAAGCATTTTACCGGAGGGGCTCCAAGATGTTATGGAATATCCGACATTAACAGCAATTTGGGTGGAGTCGCCATTTAACATATCATAGAGATAAAGATTATTAACGGTCACGCCATTAACATCCGCCTTAAGGCTGTAGGCAATCATCCGCTGATCGTCCGACCAGGAAACACCGCCAATATCCGCACCTTCCGCAAGTACCTTCCCGTTGGCTCCCTGTGAATCGCAAAGAAGCAGAAGGGTTTTAGAGCCGCTGCTGTAAACAATCAGCATCTGGCTGCCATCCGGAGAGGGCTGGACATTGTAGACGTACTCCAGATTCAGGCTGGCCCTTTCACCGGTGTCCAGATTAAGCATCCACAAGGTTCCATCGTACTGAGTATTAAAGTAGATTTTATTCTTTATTTTTGCAATGATAACCGGAGCGGTTCCATCAAGCTCCTCAATGGCTTTAATATCTCCTGCCACGCTTGCCGTGTAGGCGCCGCCGCTGTAGGAAGCGCCGATAACCGTTTCATTGTCGGCCCATTTGGCGCTGACCGCTCCCCCAATGCCGTTTCCGGTAATAGCGAAGGACTTCTGAGTGGCCATATCCATAACATAATAGACAGGATCACCCAGATCGAATTCGGAATAAATCAGGTGCTTCTTATCCGAGGACAGAACGGCTCCGCCCAGATGGGTATTCTCCTTTTCTTTCAGAAGAGTGAATTCGCCGGTGTTGATATTATAGAGATAGAGGCTCTTGGGATAGGAATCTGAAAGCTCCAAAAGGCTCATTTTTCCCAAAGAAGTGTTTTCCTTGGAAACAACCACGGTCTCCTCATCAAGCCAATCCATAATCTCCATATTCTCAAGCCGATTTATTTTTCCAATGGTTACACCCGGCTTTTCTGTTTCCTCTTGTGTACCGTCAATGACCGTTATGGTTTTCCCCGGTTCCTTGATAATCGTGCGATCCTTTTCAGCATCCGCACCGCAAGCAGCGGTGGTCAAAAGGATTGACATAACAAATGCGATTTTTACTATTTTTATCTTTTTCATGTTAATCGCCTCCTTGCTTTTAATTTACCAGGTAAAAGTTTCTGAAAAATAGACAAATGTTTAGAAATTGTAAACATTTGCGTCTTAATGGTTTGTTCTTTTTAAGAATTCAGAAACTCAGGCGGAGGGAAAAATCACTCTGAACAGGCTTCCTTCAGCACCGGTTTCCAAAAGCGTAATGGAACCGCCCTGAATTTGCGCGTACTTTTGAGCAAGGGCCAGCCCTAAGCCGACTCCGCCGTTTTGCCGGGATCGGTTTTTGTCAACAGTATAGAAAGGGTCAAATATTCTTTGGGCAGCATCCGGAGGAATACCTATACCGGTGTCAGCAATTTCAATAATTACCTCAGTCCCTTCCGTCCTGCTTTTTACCGAAATCAGACCCCGTGGCTTATTGTACTTAACGGCGTTATCCAAAAGATTCATAAGAATAAGTGTTATACTGTCCTTATCCACTTCAATGAACGCCTGGCTTAAATCCGTTTCCAGCCGGATCCCGAACTTGTCCATTTTCCCCTTCAGTCCGTCGAGAACGGTTTGGATAATTCGGGAGATCTCCAGTTTTTCTCTGACGAATTCAAAATCATATTTTTCCAGAGCCGATAACTGCAATACCTTTTCCACCATTTCATAGAGCCTCTGAGATTCATTCTTAATGGTGGTTTTTGCCGTCTCCAGCAGGCTTTCATCATCGGGATACATCTCCAAAAGGTCAATATAAGCTTTTATGGAGGTCAGCGGCGTCTTAAATTCATGGCTGACACTGCCTATAAACTGCTTTTGCTGTTTGTCAAGCCGGGACAATTTATCTACGGCCAGCTTTAATTTTTCCTGCTCCTCCTCCATGGCCCGGAGGGTTCTCATAATCTGACCGCTCATGGCATGAATGCCTTCGCTCAGTCTTCCGATTTCGTCCCTGCGGGATAAAATGGCCACCTGGTAATGGCCTTCCCGGATCCGGTTTACGGCTTGATTAAGCTTGATGATGCCATTGGCAAAGGCGGCAAAATAAAGATAGGCCAGGGCAAAGCTTATGAGAAACACCCCCGAACCCACAAAAATAAACAGCTGCCGTATTTCATTGTAAAAGGCAAGATTATCCGACAGAGAATAGTAAAACTGGATAACGCCTACCTGCTCATTTCCTGCCTTCAAGGGAGTCAAATAATAAAGAGACTCCCCTTCCGCCAGATAGGCCGTTTTGTTTTCAAGGGCAAAGGCCAGGGTTTTTTTAATACCGTCGGTATTAAAGGGAGCTGCTTTTTCTTTGTCGCTGACAACCTGGCCCTTCACGTCGTACAATACAACACCCTGTCCGCTTATAAGCTCCAGTTGTTCCGCAAAAGCCCTTCCTTTGGACGCAAGAAAGGCTTGAGGCACTTTAACCGACTCGGTCATTACATTTTGAAGAAAATAGCTGTTGGCAGTTTTGGCCTGCTGTGCCAAATACCGCTCGTACTGCACCTGCTGATTCCGTTTAATTCCTTCCAGCACCTGCATGCTTAAAAGGAGCACGGTAAGAAGCAGAAGCACCGCTAAAAAAAGGCTGAACTTTAACTTTATGCTGGTTCTCACCCTATCCCCCCTGGGCTTTATAGCCGATTCCATGGACCGTCTGAATGATTTCACTATAGCCTGTTCCCAGCTTTTTTCTTACCCGCTGCACATGAATGTCCACCGTTCTGGTGCCTCCGAAATACTCCATGCCCCATATTAAGTCCAAAAGCTGTTCTCTTGTATAAACCCTGTTTGGATTGGACATCAAAAGCGCGAGAATATCGTACTCCTTGGGCGTCAGATCCATGCACCTG
>JAEXPO010000214.1 GCA_023446675.1 Bacillota bacterium
AACGGGGACTGGCTTCTGGAGCTTAACTATGTTGATTTTTTAAGGCGTGTGGGCGTACATTTTTCCGTTAACCGCATGCTTACCGCCGAGTGCTTTAAAAGCCGCCTGGAAAAGGGGCTCTCCTTTATTGAATTCAATTATATGCTCATGCAGAGCTATGACTTTTTAAAGCTGTATCAGGATCTGGGCTGCCGCCTCCAATTGGGCGGGGATGATCAATGGTCCAATATTTTGGGTGGTATTGAGCTTATCCGGCGCGTTGAGAGCGGAGAAGCCTATGGAATGACCTTCCAGTTGCTCACCACCAGTGAAGGCAAGAAAATGGGGAAAACTGAAAAGGGCGCGGTATGGCTGGATCCCTCCAAGACAAGCCCCTATGATTTCTACCAATACTGGCGCAATGTTCAGGACGCTGATGTTATAAAATGCCTGAAGCTGCTCACCTTCGTACCAATGGATCAAATAAGGGAAATGGAAGCCTGGAGGGACGCCCAAATTAACGAAGCCAAGAAAACACTGGCTTACGAGCTTACAAAGCTTGTTCATGGCTCACAAGAGGCTGATAGGGCTCATGCCGCCGCAGAGGCTCTATTCGGACAGGGAGCGACGTCCGGTGACATGCCTACCGCATATGTGGACAAGGGCCTTCTTGAAAAGGGAACACCACTTTTGGATCTTCTTGCGGAAGTGAACCTGCTGCCCTCCAAAAGTGAGGGACGCCGCCTTATTCAGCAGGGAGGTTTGTCCTTAAACGGGCAAAAGGTGGACAGCCAGGACAGGGTCATTACTCTGGCCGATATGATTGATAATGAAATAATTATTAAAAGAGGAAAAAAATCCTACAACCGTATTGTATTAAAGCCATAGAACATAGGTTGGTTTCTTCAAAGGTCCGCTTCCGGCGGGCCTTTGAGAAACGGGCCAACAAGCCTGCTACAATAAGTGCCGCAATAAATAACCGCTTGGAAGAAGGATATTATGCCACTAAGAAGATTTCTGAAAATCAGAAGCAGTCTCATTTGGCAATTCTTTGTAATTGTCAGTGTGCTGTTGCTTGTTATTTGCACGGATATTCTTATAACCAACGGGGTTATTAAAAACATTATCCAGAAAAACACCATCACTTCCAATGAAAAAATCATACAGCAGATTGACGCAAAGACCAAGGAGTTCTATAACTCTATCTTTAACATCATGACGCTGGTATCCTATGAGCAGACGACATACAACTATTTTACCCAGAGCAGCCTGGACCGCATCAATAATTATTATGATCTTGTATCCATACTCTCAAATACCATGATGGTTTCCGAGGATGTTGCGGGAATTGCAATATACGACTCCCAGATGAATAAAATAATTCATCAGGGTAAAAGATTTGATCACTTTCTGAGAGTGGCTATGGTGGAAGGGCTTACCTTTTCCGATATTTTCAGGGCCAACAGCTCCAGCGAATATTATTACACGGTTTCCTATCCTGTTTATGATATTAAAAATCAGAATTACAACAAAAAGTTAGGACTTCTTGTTTTTCTGATGAAAACAACCCGATTTTCAAGCTATCTGAAGGATGCCCAGCTAACACAGAACTCTCATCTTTACCTTCTTGATACTCGAAACGCCATTATTGCCTTTGAAGGCGACAATACGGCCGATATTCTCTCTGATGCAAGTATGGCAGAGAGAAAACAAACCCATGTGAAAATTCTTAAGCAGAAGGATACGGGTTGGAGCATTGTCAGCATTATCCCTGTCCGGGAGCTGTCGGAAGGCATGGATACCGTTAAGTCAGCATTCTTCATTACCTATGCGGTCACCTTCCTGAGTCTTATTTTATTAGTCTATTTTTGCTACCTGCTTATTCTGCGTCCCCTGCACAAGGTGGATTTGTTCGTCAAGCGAAGTGCCGGAAACCCACTGGAAAGAGTTAAAATCAACGGCACAAATGAGATAAGCATGCTTGCGGACAACCTGAATAATATGCTTGACGAGAGAGATGCCATGAACGAAAAGCTAAGGCACTCCCAGCGCGTTATCTACGAAGCGGAGCTGTCGAAGAAGCAGATGCAGGTTCTGGCATACAGAAATCAGATTAACCCTCATTTTCTGTACAATACCTTCGAGTGCATCCGGGCAATGGCGCTTTATTATGATGTTGAAGACATTGCAGAAATAACCATGGCCTTGTCCAAGGTTTTCCGCTACGCGGTCAAGGGTGAAAATGTTGTGACCGTTAAGGATGAGATTAACTATATCCGAGAATATGCGAAAATAATCAATTATCGGTTTGCGGGGAAAATACGGGTTAGGCTTGACGTAGAGGCGGAGGCGCTTTCAAAAAAGGTTATAAAGCTTATTCTGCAGCCTCTTGTTGAAAACGCCGTTTTTCACGGCTTGGAGGAGAGGCTTGGTGACGGACTTGTTGAGGTTCAGGTTCACACCTTGCCGGATAGCCGGCTTAGGTTTGTTGTTTCCGATAATGGCTGCGGAATTGAAAATGAAAAGCTTGAAGACGTCCTGTATCGAATGAAAAGGCACAGCCTGACAAAAAGCTCAGAGAAGGACAGCATAGGGCTTATGAACATCTATCAGCGGCTGAGACTTTTTTATGGGGAGGATATGGAGCTTAACATTGAAAGCACGCCGGGGAAGGGGACCCGAGTGGAAATCGTCGTATTGGATAAGGTGGAAAGGGGAGTAGAGGGGGATGTTTTATAAAATTGTTTTGGCAGATGATGAGTTTTGGGTTATCGTAGGGCTTAAAAAGCTTATTGAAAAGACAGGCATGCCTTTTCAGGTTGTGGGAGAGGCTAATAACGGCCTGGCTGCCTACGATCTTGTTGTGTCTCAGAAGCCTCATATCCTTATTAGCGATATCCGTATGCCGGGGCTTAACGGACTGGATTTGCTCAAGAAGCTCAATGAAGACTGTCCTGGGCCAAAGGTTGTTTTTATAAGCGGGTTTGCGGAATTTGTATACGCACAGCAGGCCGTTTCCCTTGGCGC
>JAEXPO010000215.1 GCA_023446675.1 Bacillota bacterium
GCTTAACGGTGCAATACGAAAAAAGAAAGCCGTTTTTCAGTATTTCAGCGGAATAGCCTGCCAGCTCCTTTTGCGTTTCAAGCACAGCCTCACAGCCGTAGGTACCGCCTTTTTCATCCGGTACGGCCAGCTTGAAAAGCAAATAGTCCCCTTCTATTTTTTCAGGCGTGACAGACGCAAGGCTGAGCTCAAGTTTGTCGGTGGTTAAAAGGATACGTTCTCCCTCAGGGGACGCTACCATTTTCATGTGGTGAGAGGCTTCCGTCTTCTCCCTTTTAAGCAAATTCCATATTTTGGAATTCCCGGTAGGCAGATCGCTTAAAAGGCAGAGGTTTTCACCGTCCATTTGAAAGGGCTGGGCTTTCCCCTCTTCATCAAGAAGAACATGAGTGCTGGAAGAGACCTTTTCCTCCCCTCCCTTTTGAATACGGTTTATGTTTTCCACTTCGATGCCGTTTATATTTTCCTCTTCCGTCAGGGCTTTGAGCGGAAAGGTTAAAAGCGTTTGAGGCCATTGATAGCTGTGATGCTTCAGCTTGTCGTCAAGGCGCAGAATATGTTCAGGCATGGTAACCTCCTTTGGATAATCACTCTTACTGGAACCACTATAATGCAAAAGAGCGGGTGAGACGAGTCAATATCCGGATGTTTTATAACGTTATTTGGTACACTTTTGAGCCTTTAAGGCGATAACCTCTCTGCCGCTTAGCTGGGTATGATCCATGTATTTGATTAAGCTATGAATCAATCGGGAATTTCAAGCTTTACAATCCTGCTGAAAAGATCTTCCTGTGATTTGATATCTGCTTCTTTTCCCGCAACACAAAAACAGTTCTTATCCAGGACAGCCTGAACAACGTCAGCCAATGCTCTTATATCTTCAACTGTTGTATTCAGAATCTCATCCCGTTCTTTCTGAAATAATTCCTTTGTGCCGCCCATCATAAAATCCTCCAGGGCAGTGAAGTCATTAATATATCTGTCGATTCGCGAAATCGTTCCTATGATGTAATTTTTCATTTTTTCCTTGTCAATATCAAAATTTCTTAAAAATGAAGGGACACCTTTAAAGGCATTCAGCGTTTCCAGAATTTTAGGATCTCGGCTGGTGCTAAAAAGAAGCCTTCCATCCATATCGATGTATGTTTTTACGCCATAGGCTCCCTGCTTTCCCCTTAATTCTGTAAACAGGTAATCATCCAGAATCGTTTTTAGAACCGCCATACTGCCGCTGTATTCATATCCGAGCTTTTTAAAATTATAGCCCATATTAATTGAATTGACCTTTTGAGTACTTATCAAACCTTCGTTTGTATGATTAACAGTGAATTTATAATCATATGTGGTAAGCTTGCTGTCGCTCATCCCTTCAAGCAGGTTCTTAAGCTTGCCGCGGTAAATCGCATATTCTTCTTTTGTTCCGGTAAATGCTAATATCAGATTGTTTTTATTGAAAATGCAATTGTAAACCTCTGTTATGTTGCTTAGGATCTCGTCTGAATTTTCTTCGAAATTCGCGTCCAATTGGCTAATAAAGCGATAATAAGGATGCCCGTATAAGTTTTCGTAATAATTGTCCTTATCGGAAAAATAAGAGGTTGCACGCAGTATTCCCATATAGGTTGAAGCAGCCTGATTTTTCACCAGGGTTTTCTGCTCATGTATAATGTCATGAAGCTGCTGCTTGTTATTAAAAACAGATCGTGTCAGGATCTGATTCAGCAGCTCCATTGTATTATCAATATCCTCATCAAGAGTGGATACGGATACCATCATCTTCGGCGCGTACACGTCCGTCTGCCCAATACCTTTATAAGGGTAGGAAAAAAAGCGCAGGTCCCCGGCAGTGCTGCTCTTAAGCTCATTGATAAGGCCTGAGGAGTCATAATCCGCCGTTCCTACACGCCCCAATAATGCTTCCAGAAGCTTAATATATTGAATTTTATCCTGTGATACGGTTGAAGTATCAAAATAGAACTTCAAATAATTCATACCGTTGGTTTCCACCGGAGTGTACAGCAGAGTCATCCCATTTACCGTGTCACTGTCCGGGGCACGAAAGGATGTATCCTTGCTGATACTTGAGAGTTCCAGAACAGGCATCCTGGAAAGCGCCTCGGCCGAGTCAGGTTCAGCCTGCCACTTTTTTAAATCCTCCGACTGCTTTATGATTGCAGTAATTTGGTCCTCTGACAGCGATTTTTTATATTTTTCAAGCCGGCTTTCTTCCGTTTCTACCAGAGGGCTATTTTGAGGTTCAAGAGCGATAACGGCCTTTTGTACATTTTCAAGCATGTATTTGCCGATTAGCTCTTCCAGATAGTTACCCGATAACGCCTTTTGCAGTAGGGCTATGTCCGGTGAATAGTCCAGGATATCAACCGGATCTCCGTCATACAGCCAAACTGACATTACTTTATGGCTATACATAACTCCACGGGCGCCTGTTCCTGTGCTCGATGAATCATTATAGGGTCTTATCTTATATGAATGAAGCAGAGCGGCTATATCTTTTTTATCAAAGCCATTTTCAACGATTCTTTTCAGTTCCGCTTCAACGGCTTGTGCAAATTCGTCTTTTCTGTCTATCCCGCCACTCTCGCATAACAGAGTGAATATG
>JAEXPO010000280.1 GCA_023446675.1 Bacillota bacterium
TTAGCGCTTTAGGGCATGGGCAACTCACTTAAAACCATACCGCTGCGCCTGGACGTATAACGATTTCTGTCCGCTTCAATTCCAAAAAGCTGCGGTACCGCTATAATACCCCTTACCGGGATGCGAATGTCATAAAAGATAGCCTCCCGTATGTCGAAGACATCCAGCCGGTACTTGGGTGTTGTGGTTACATCAATATAGATTTCTCCCTCGCTGAGATCCGGGAATGCATTTAAGAGAGACTGCTTCAACTCCGTAATGGTAGAGGATTTGAAGTATCCGTCAACCCGGGCGCGCTGAACCGACAGGTGAACAATATCCGAAAACACTGTCATACGTACTTCATTAGCCATTTCAAGGGCAGTCTGCAGCGGAAAGACCATGAGCAAAAGCAGCATGGCTGCTCCTGTTATAAATCCCTTCATCCTCCCCTCCTACTCGGGTTCTGATTCTATAGCCCAGACTATTAGGGCTGAACGGTTTCCACCTTGTCGATGGTGCTGTTGAAAATACGGGTGGATTCACTTTTAAAGGAATTGGTTGTACCCATTATAAAAAGAAACAGAATGACACCCAGGAGAATTTCACCGATGGTTACGATAATGTTTTTCATGACCTCACCTCCTTTCACATTTAGTTCTATGGGATTAATTTAGTTCTATAGCCATTAATCCCGTTCCATTGCATTACTCCAGTTTCATAGCTTTATTCCAGCTCCATTGCATTAATCCAGCTCTACTGCATTAATCCAGCTCCATTGCATTGATTAAATTAAAAACTGAAATTTCTATAAAAGTCCAGTGCATCAATAGCTATGGTGATTATAAGAAAATTGATTAAAAGCACCATTCCAGTTGAAAGAACCAGGGCAAACAGTAAATTTGCCTTAAACTCCCTGGCACTTCGGGATGCGGTTTTTCGCCTCTCCTCAGCACCTTTTTGATACAGCTCAATTTGGTTTAAAAGCTCCGGCAGCTTAAGGTATTCCAGCCTTCCCAGGACACCTGCCAGCGCTTCCCCATCCTGGGTGTCCAGTGTGTTCTTTAAATAGTCCAGGGCGTCCTCGTATCTGGCTTCTACCCAGTAGGCGATGGCACGGTTAAAAATGGGCTTTGTGTAGCGGGTGTACCTGGCCATTTCTAAAAGCATGGCATCCCCCGACATGCCCTCTTTGGCTCTGGATACCGCCAGATTCTTAAGCTGGCTAAAGCAGCGGTAAATTTCCTTGTTGTATTTCTGACGGAGCCGTTTCTGGTTCCATCTGCAAAAGAGGGATATGGGGCTTTTTATGCCCAGAATTCTTCGCCGGGGCATGGAAACAATAAAAAGAAACAGCCAGAGGAGTGCGGCATTATGCTCTGCTCCCCCCTGTGTAAGCCGCTGATGCAATAGGAGCATAAACCACGGAAGAAGAATGAGTCCCCGAAGGGCCTGATAACAGGCTCCTGGCAGAGGGAAGCCGGCTTGAGCCAGCAATTCCTCCGTCTCCTTGCCTGCTATTATCCCGGAAAGCTTTCGAATAAGGCTGTCGGCCCGTGTCCGCCAGACACGCCTTCTTATTTTAGTGGGGACTTCGGGCTTAAAGTAAAGTGAAGCTCCGAAAGAAAAAAATATAATCAATGTACCAAAAATGAGTACATCCATGGCAGGCCTCCCTCTAAAAGTCGAATTTTGGCTTTCTGGCAAGGCTCAGAATGACAAAACACAGCATCATGCCTCCTATGGAAAGGCTTCCCCAAAAAAGCCCAAGGCTGGTGTTAAACTGATAGCTGAAGTATTTTGTCAGGGTAAATCCAAAGGCTTGAACGGCCATATACACACCGGCAAGATAAAGGGGCACAAGAATAAAACGAATCATTGAAAAGGACTCGTTATTGTTCCTTTTTTCTTCCTCGATGGTTTCACTTATTCCCTCAAGCTTTGTTAAAATATCATCAAGGCCGGGGCGTACATCCGTCCCATCCAGCACACCCATTTTGATATTCATTCCGATAAGTGCGCTCCATTCCGTATCAAAAGCATAAACAAAGGAAGAAACAGCTTCATCCAGTTCATCTTCATTTTTGTAAGCCCTTAAAATGGTAGAGAGCCGAAACAGGTGCTTTTTTGAGAAGCTTCCCTCTCCTGCCTTGCATGCGCTCTGGTCTAATGCTTCAAGCATGTTGAGCTCCGACTGGCGGTAATTATTGATAAGGCCGGTAATAAGCTCTATTCCTTCGTAAGAGCTTTCAATTCGTATGGCTTTCAGCCGAACGCGCAGCAAAGCATAGGGTAAAAGGGCAATTGCAGAAGAAAGTGCGAGGGAGCCCAGAACAGATCCCATTCGGGCAAATACAGCCAGGGATGCGGAAAACAACATGGCAGTTCCCAAAAGTATTGCATAGGCTCCCTCCCTTTCTCGTCCCTTGCCGACGACACTTAAAAGACGTTGAAGATGCCTTAAGGGCAGCATTGTCTTTTTAGAACTATGACGCCCCTGGGTGATTCGCCTGTAATGCCTTTTCATCAGGAAATCTGAAAAAAGGCGGCCTATTTCATTTCCAAACAGGAGCCAAAGGCCCAACTGAAAGCTTACTGCTATTAATAGAGGAATACCCAGCTTAAGAATCATGAACGTGTAAAGCCTCCTTTTTGCCTGAATAAAGGGGGCGAAGAACCATGGGGTTCTTCATAGGATAATCATGAGCGAGCCTTTCAAGACTGGCACTGAAGGCTTCCAGGGCCTCCGGGTTTTCCTGGGCTCCAATTTCCTTAACCCGCTCCCCTAAAGTATAATGAAAGGTCCACCCCCCTGATTTACGGTCATAGGCGCATATTTTGTGATAGGTTATTTCATGGCTCACAGGGTCGCTGCGCATTTCATAAATTGCTGAAAGCCTCTTTTGGGCTTTATTTTCCGGTAGCTGGATCATTTCAAATATGTAATTAAAGGAGTTGGCTACCCTGACAATCTGATAATCAAGATGCCCGCCCATGATCTGGTTTAATTTTGAGGCAATATCATAGGCAAAATCCTCAGCCCGTGATAAGTGAACGGTAGTCTTATTCCGGTTGGTTCCTTTATTGGCTGCATCCACCAGCACATGAAAAGCATACCCGTCC
>JAEXPO010000294.1 GCA_023446675.1 Bacillota bacterium
TATCTGGACTATGCGTTCTCGGAGGAAGGAAACCTGTTTTACAACTTCGGCACTGAGGGCGAAAGCTATGAAATGGTTAATGGAGAACCTATCTTTACAGATTTGATTCTAAAGAATCCAGAAGGGCTTTCCATCTCAAATGCACTGGCGAAGTACACCCATTCCTCCTATGAAGGGCCGTATCCTTTGGATATCCGCTACTTCAAGCAGATTTATACCCTTAAGCAGCAAAAGGATGCCTTCTCCGTATGGGCGGATCACAACGGCGAGGAGCATTTGCTTCCCAGATTTTCTTTGACGGATGCTGAGAACGAAGAGTATGCTGTAATAATGACGGATATCACCCCTTACCTTAATGAGATGATTCTGAAATTCATTATGGGCGTGGAACCTATCGAAAACTATGACAGCTTCGCTGACGAGCTTAGGAAGATGAAGCTTGAACGGGCTATTGAAATTCAACAAACGGGCTATGACAGGTATCTGAAAAGATAAGCAGCCACTCATCAGCCGTAAGAGGTAACTAAATTTAGCAATTCTCCCGCACAGGCCGATTCATAGGACCCGAAACCGCCTGTGCGGGTGCTTGCGCTGTAAGAGGTGTTTGCGTGAATTCTTTTCGCAAATGGTCAAAAAAGAGCACCGTATTCCAATGGAGTGTGTCGTATGCGGCATTAACGCTGCTTGCCGTTGTTATTCTGATTCTCTCTTCCTTCCTTGTGCGAAAAATAGTTTATGAGCAGACCCTTAAGGCAAATGGCGTGGTGCTTAACCAGGTTGGCAAAGTAATGGATGAAATGATCCTCGAGATAGAAAAAATGGTGGATACCGTCCGAATCAACAAGGCTGTTATTACTGCGGCACGCTGCAAAGGTATGCCAAACGCAAGCCAGAGATATGCCTTTTCAGAGCTGTCCAAGGAGCTGCGCACTCTTACGGCGTTAAGCAATCGATATGAAAAATATTACCTGTTTTTCCCAAATGAGGATATGATTGTTTTACCCTCCGGTATTATGAGCTCCCGGACCTACTATATGGCGTTTGACTTAAGCAATAAAATCAGCTACCCAGACTGGATTGATTTAATTTCCCGCGACAGCAATAACCACTTTATGTCGGTTGGCACGGATTCTCCTATTTTAACGTATATAAACCGTTCTTCTCTTGGATTCAGCGATACTGCCAACGACCTGTCCATTATCATAGAAATCCTGCCGGCCACCCTTTTTTCTCCCGCTTCGGACGTGGATGCACTGGAAAACACACTGCTGCAAATTCTTCATAAGGACGGCTTTGTAATTTCAACCCATACGGGTGATGTCCCTGCGATCGAGTATGGGCTTTTAACGGAACGCCAAGGTGTTTTTAATCTTACGGATCAGAGCGGCCGCTACGCAGTGTCCTACACAAGCTCACAATACTGGGAGCTGAAATACGTATCCATAACCCCTTACCAGGCTATTCAAAGCAAGCTTGCAGGCACCGTTCGCGTTTTTACGGGAGGCGTGCTGCTAATGATACTTATCAGTGCCGCACTAATCACTTTTTTTGTAAAGAAAAACTATGACCCGGTGGGCAATCTGGTCACTATGCTTAGGGCCCATAACCCGGAGTCGTCCGGGAGAATGCAAAACGAATTCCATTTTATCAGCGAAACCCTGTCCTCCATTATCGACGAAAAAGAGCATATCGCACACAACCTGAGCAGTCAGAAGGCATACGCAAAGGATGCGCTCATGACAAAGCTTCTGCTTGATGAGTGGAGCGATACGATGCCAATGGCGGATTTGCTGGAATCCTGCGGGATCTCCTTTCCCTCCGACTTCTTTGCGGTCATTAACATGATTGTGGTTTATGAGGACAGCGTACTTCATACCGATGCCCGTGAAAACGAAAACGACTGGCTCAAGCTCATGCATTTTGTCGTCCGTAACGTAGCCGAGGAAATCGCAAGCAGAGAGGGGAAGGGCTATATTTTAGAAATGCAGGGCTGTTTTTCGCTTATTCTGAGCTTTAATCCTCAAACCGATATGGAAGAAGGCCGAAGCCAGCTAATTAGCATAAAAGCTGAGATTGAGCAGTTTATGCTAAGCCAGTTCAATGTCAATCTGCGTATTGCCGCAAGCATGCCCCGCCGGGGGCTTATGGGAATAGGCGCCGCCTATAAGGAAGCCTCCAGGGTACTGGCCTACAAGCTTATGATGGACGACAGGGACAGTGTCTTTATGGACGATGTAAAGGAGCCGGCAAAGCCAAGCGATTATTTTTATCCTTTGGAGATGGAGCATCTTTTGCTTAATTCCCTGAAAAACGGAGAGGATGAAAAGGCTCAGGATATCCTTACACAGCTTTTTGAAAAGAACATGAAGCAGGGGGCGGCTTCCCAATTAAACCTCAGGTGCCTGATGTTTGACCTTGTGGGCACGGTTCTAAAAGCAAACTCGGAAAATGATAGCCGTGGTTATATGTCCACCGGGGATCCCATACAGAAGCTGACGGACTGCACATCCCTTCAAGAAATGATGCTGACTGTACGCAGTTTGTATCAGGATGCCTGTGTGTGCAGCAAGGAAAAGAATTCCTTTGACAATTCACTGAAAACCAGGGCAGAACAGTATATCCAGGAAAACTACCACAATTCTGAGCTCAGCCTGGGGCATATCGCCGATGCGCTGGGTTTCCACCCAACCTATCTGTCCTTCGCGTTTAAAGAGCAGGTAAAAACCGGGATTGTCGATTATTTAAACCGCATCCGTGTTGAAAAGGCCGTGCAACTGTTTAAAGACGCGGATCTCAGTATCAACGAGATTGCCCTGAGGGTAGGGTGCGTCAATCCCAAAACCTTTACACGCCTCTATAAGAAATACACCGGCATTACACCGTCCCAATACAGGGATTTATTGCGTGAACAAAAACAGGAAAAAGGTGAATGACATGGGCATAAAGCTTAAAAATAAAGTGCTGAGCCAACGACCCAGGCTCCTATTGGACGACGCCGGGGTTTGTGCGCTCAAGGCAAATCAACAAGGCAGCAGTTGGCAGCCGTTTTGGAAGGAACTTTGGAAGCAGGCTGATTTTCTTGTCTCCTGCGGGCCAGCAGACTATTTTGTGGACAAAGACGTCCATGAGCTTTGGCAGCGGGGAGTGGGGGACAACATCGCCCTGCTTGCCTTTGCGGCTCATATGGACAAAGCCTGCTACCCTTATGCGGAGCAATGGGCTCTTGCTTCCTGTGCCTATCCCTCCTGGGGAAGAGAAACCCCGGATCTTGCCCAGGGACACCAGTTGTTCGGTATGGCCGCTTTTTACGACTGGTGCAATCATGAAATGAGTACGGAAACGAAAAACAAGGTTAAAAACACGTTAATACATTATGGAAGCAGCATGTATCAGGCATGGACAAACGACGCGTGGTGGCGGGAATGGCTGCTTCAAAACCACCTTTGGATTGACCTTGCCGGATTGGGCGCGGCAGCCATCGCTCTTTACGGAGAACATGAGGACGCCGCCAAATGGCTGAACAGCGTGCTTAAAGCCTATGAAGACGTTCTCGGAGCCCTGGGTGATGACGGTGCAAGTCACGAAGGCCTGATGTATTGGTCTTACGGGCTTCACTGGCTGTTGAAATTCATGGATGCCATCCGACTTATTTCCCACTGGGATCCCTTTAACAATGAGTGGTTTAAAAATACCTTCTACTACAAGCAGTATTTTTCATTACCTGTAAATAGCTGGACCCCGGGACAAAGGGTTCTGGATTTTGCCGATTCCTCACGGGTGGAAACGGACGGCCCAGCTTTTCTATTGGAAAAGCTGGCTGAGGAGTATAACAACGGCCATGCCCGGTGGATGGCGGACCTGATAAGAGAAAAAGGCGCTGAAAACAGCGTTCCGGCCTGGCTTGCTCTGCTTTGGCACAAGGAATCGGTGCTGCCCTTATCCCCCGAATCCCTGCCGACAATGAAGCACTTTCAGGACATGGATTTTGTGGTTGCCCGCAGCGGCTGGGATGGAAGTGAAAGTGTTCTTGCCTTTAAATGCGGACCGTTCCTCGGACAAAAGGCTGTCTTTGCAAACAGTACGCCGCCCTACTCTGATTGGGGCGGCGGGCATGTGCATCAGGATGCAAACCATTTTATCTTTCATGCCTGCGGAGAGTTCCAGATAAGGGATGACGGGTACGTGGTAAAGAGTACGGAAAGCCACAACACCCTGTTA
>JAEXPO010000344.1 GCA_023446675.1 Bacillota bacterium
ACATTTCTGAGAAATAGCCTCTGCTGTAATTGGCATGTGCAGCAAGCTGTGCCGGACCGGCAACCTGGTCCGGGTGATTTCGGATATACTCGGCCGCTCCCTCAATAGCTTCAAAAAGCTGAAGGGAGCAGGCTTCCTTTTCTTTGGCAGAGCGCTTTGTGCTGTCCCATTCGCGCCCAATATAGCCTAGCAGTGCCAAAAGCAGTCCCTGAACGATATCCGGGCTGCCATGAGTGTTGAGGGCCGCTTCCTTAATGAGCCTTTGATATAAATCCCCGGTGTCCCTGTTGAAATGCGGATTGCCGGGGATTTTTCTTTTTTGTCCGTCATCCGGTTCAAAAAAAGGGCGGAGGCATTCGGTGGTGCCCACAGCCAAAAAGGGGAAGGCGAAAAGATCGTATTCGAAAGGATCACCCGGGTGAATACGGACAATCTGTCTGGATTCCAGGGTGTTAAGAAGCAAAAGGTCATCCTTTCCTAAGGTATAAGTGTAGCCTCCCACATGCCAATCGGCTCCTCCAGAAGTAATTCGGATAAGCCGTAAGGTTCTGAATAGATAGGGAGCAGGGGCCGGTTGGGTATGACGGTTATGCTTGTATCCCATAAGAAAGCGTTCACCCCTTGAAAGCTGATAATCATAAGCATCATCCATAAAAGCCACCCTTCCTAAAGCATAAGATTTTCACGCTCCCTTCATTATAAACCTCTTTTTTATGTCCTTGGGTGAAACAGTGCAATTTTATAATGTGATGACAAAGTGGAATTTCTTTGTGTTTTTATAACTGACGAGGTAAGAGGAGAAGATAGATCCGACAAAAGTAGAGAAAGCGCCATAAAGGGGAAAGGAGGGAGGATAGGGTTTTCGGTAAAATGATATAGGACCCGGAAAAGGGGTGCATACCCTGACAGGAGAATGCAACGAAAAAGCAAAAGGGGATAAATAAAATGGGTAGTGTTGAAAAGTTATTGGAAGTACCGGCTCAGAAGCTGAAGGTAGTGGAGGACACCGATATTTGTGTTATAGGCGGAAGCTGCACAGGGGTATTTGCAGCGGTTCGCGCTGCAAGGCTCGGTGCGCGGGTGGTTCTTATTGAAAAACAAAATTGCCTGGGAGGAGTGGCAACCTGCGGTCTTGTCAATGTCTGGCACAGCCTTCGGGATACCGACGGAAGGCATCAGATTATAGCTGGGCTTACCCAGGAGGTAATTGAACGGCTAAAGCGACAGGATGCGGTGTATGAGGATCCAAGCCCCCATACGGCGTATACCTTTAATTCGGAGGAGCTTAAAATTGAGCTGGACCAGCTTGTAAAGGAAAACAGGATAAAGCTTTACCTTCACACCTATTATGGCGGAGTTCTCACTGAGGGCTCCTCAATTACGGCGGTTATCCTGCAAAACAAGGACGGGCGTCAGGCCGTTAAAGCCTCCTTTGTCATAGATGCCACAGGGGATGGGGATATAGCCCGGGACCTGGGGCTTGAAGGCTATACCCACGACGGTGTGCAGCCTCCTTCGGCCTGCTTTCTCATGCATGGTCAGATTCAAAGGCAGGATTTGCACCGTCTTGTAACAGAGCATGGCCATGAGGCAGGCCTTCCGGATGATTGGGGCTGGAGTCGCTCGGTAGTGGGGTGTCCTGATTTATCCATGAGGGCGGACAATCATGTTTTCAATGTTCTTTGCAGCAGGGCCGGGGACTTAACCTACAGTGAGATGGAAGGCAGAAGGCTGATGAGAGCCTTTGTCACTCTCCTTAAAAAATACGGCTATCCGGACCAGAAGTATGCCCTGGTTGCAGCCTGCTCTTCCATAGGTATCCGTGAAACCCTTCATTACAAAACCCGGTATGGTGCCAATGAAAGGGAGCTTCTTTCCGGGAAGGTCTTTTCCGATCCTGTGCTTTATGGTTCCTACCGGGTGGACATTCATCACAGCGACACCATGGGAATCACCTTTAAGGAATTGAACGGAGAAAGAACCACCGTATATGGAAAAAATACGCGAATTGAGAAGGGAAACTGGCGTTTGGAGGAGGGCTATGAGGGGGAAGCGGCCAAATACTATCAGCTTCCCTTTGAAAGCCTGGTGGTGGATGGGATGGATAACTTTATTCCCGCAGGCCGGATGCTTCATGCAGATAAAGGGACCTTTGGCGCATTGCGGGTTATGGTAAACCTTAATCAGCTGGGAGAGGCAGCGGGAGTGGCAGCCTGGCTTGCCCTTCAGTCGGGCAAGGCTGTAAGGGAGCTTGATGGAAAGGCCGTTACCGGAGAGCTTAAAAAGGGCGGCTCTGCTTTATAAACCATAACGCCGCCCTCTTTTTCATGGACCATGAGTACCTTATAGCTGAGAAGCGCAAAAAAACTTATTTCCTTAACCCTCTGCATCTGCCGGGGTGGGGTCATAGCACGCTTTAGTCAAACGGCAAATCTCTAGCCAGAAGAAGGGCGCTTTCCGGAGTTATAAAATCCAGCTCCCTGACGGAGCGAAGAACGGTGTTGCCTGCCAGGCTTTTAAGATCGTTTTTATGATAAACCGAGGCCAGCCGCAGCAGAACATCTCTGGATGAAAAATGATTAAGTATTTCCAGAGACTGGGTAAAAAGGTCGTAAAGCTCGGCATGCAGCACATCGTCAAAATAACGATCCAATAGAGGAAGGCATTCGTCCGGAAGCTCTTTAGGCACCTGGCCCTCTTTAACTGCAACTGCCAGGCTGCCCAGACGTTCAAAGAGCATGGCCATTGAGGACGGGCTCTTTTGCTTTAAAAGGATGAGAGAGTCTTTTGCATACCTCTTATCCGCAAGGCCGATAATCCCTAAGAACCAAAGACTGTCGTTTAAGCAATGGGAAAGAATGGGCGCTTCACCGGCTCCCATCCGGCTTATTTGATAAAAGCCTTCGTAAGCTCTGGCCCATTGCTGCGTTAAAAAGCTTATTTTACTTGTAATAAAGAGTCTGTCCCAGTGCTGCGCCGTATGGACCGGAATCCTTTCCAGAATAGGGAGCACAGGGCTTATTATTTTATTGTTCAGCAAAATATCACAGTAAACCATGGCATTGGGGACATGGTTTAGGTTTGAAAAATAGGATGCAAGATGGGCAGCCGTCTGATCCGGGTTCCCGTACTTTTTGCTCAGCACGGTACCGATGGCATATAAAGCTGAATAAAGTGAACCGTCTGTCTTCAGGGCCCGGTTGTAGTAGTCAAGTGACCGATCCCAATCCTCATTCTCCTGGTATAATTCACCCAGTGCCAGGGAGGCCCGGAAGTTTCCACAGCCGTTGAGAAATTTCAGGCTTCCCGGAGGTTCCCCGATTTCCAGACATTTTAAAAAACAGGCTTCTGCCGGAAAGAGGGCATTGCTCTCAATATAAATACGGCCCTTCATATAAAGGATATCCGTGCATTTCGGATAAATTCCCAGTGCCTCATCACAGAGCTTAATAGCCTGCTTATATGCTTTTGAAGCCTTCAGACAAAGGATCATCCGGTAATAAAGATGGGGAGCATACGCCTGATTGACATCCATACGTCCATAGGCCTGCCGGTAATAGCGGTAGGCTTCTTCGGTTTGGTTCTGGGCCAAATATTCGTTGCCAAG
>JAEXPO010000354.1 GCA_023446675.1 Bacillota bacterium
CATGAACCGAAAAATGAAAAGGAGAACGAAGGAACATGACAAATCTCAGCAGTGAGCTTATTGGAGGCTTATTTGAAACCAATGCCATTCGGGTTTGCCCGGAGAACAAGCCTTTTTTTTATACCTCCGGTAAAATAGGCCCCTATTATATTAACACTCATTTTCTCTACGGCAGCCAATCAATGGCGGAAGCTCTTCTTAAATCAATAGATGAAGAGAAGGCGGACAAATTAGGCTGCTCCGCGGTTTTTCACCGAATGACCCTGGAAAATTACAGGCAGGATTCCATATACCGCAAAACCATTGACACTCTGGTAGAGACCATTGGCGCCATACCCGGTGCCAGGGATGTGGAATATATATCAGGCGGGGAACGCAGGGACTGGTTCTTTTCCTTTCTGGTGGCCGATTTCCTTGGGAAGCCTCATATCACCCTGTTTAAGGATATGGATGCTGTCATATACAAAAAGGGTGCTTCCGAAAAAATGAAAGATCTGAAAGGCGCTTCCGTCCTCCATATAGCCGACCTTATTACTACGGCTTCAAGCTATGAACGTGCCTGGGTTCCGGCCATTAAAAGCCTTGGCGGCAATATGATTCACAGCCTTGTGGTGGTAGACCGACTGCAGGGAGGGGAGGAGGTTCTTAAGAAGCTGGATGTAAAATCCCATGCTCTTGTAGCCATTAGCTCGGAGACCTTTGAAAAGGCATTCAAAGAAGGCTTTGTCACAAAGCCCCAGCTTGATATGGTGCTCAATTATATGAATGAACCCGAGGCATCCATGAAAAGCTTTCTGGAAGGGCATCCCGAGTTTCTTGAGGAGACGCTGAAGGGCGGCGGAAAGGACGCCGGCAGGGCTCGTCTTTTGCTGGACAGCCATTTTTACGGCTTATAAAAGTCAATAGGAATAATAGCTGTTCTTAAGACTTACTGCCTTTATAGCCTTTATACTCAGTCCTTTAACGGAACATCCAGGGTTATTGACACAATGGAACCCTGAGGTTTGTTGGGACGGATGATTAAGCCATTAGAGATACGGTTTAAAATGGTGAAGGCCCAGCCTCTGGATTTTAAATCCTCCAGGGAACGGGCTTCCCTGAAGAGGTTGATTTTTGACAAATCAACGCCATGGCCCTGATCGGAAAGCTCCAGTGTGATTTGCTTTTCCTTTCGGATAAGGGAAACCGTTATTTCACCGGATTGTTTTTTGTAGGCATGCTCCATGGCATTAACCGTAAATTCATCAACTGCAATTTTTAGAAAAAAGCGGGCGCCGGGGTCGTCAGTAGCCGATGCAATCAGTCCCTCACACAGATATATAAAGGCATCCATGCTTTGCGGTGTATAAGTTAAGCCCGCGGTTAATACAAACTTATTTAACTCCATTTTGCCTCAGCAAATTCTTCCGGTAAACCGGAAAGCTACCGGAAAATCTTATTTTTTTATGGCCTGGTTCTGCCAAGCCTTGTCCCAATTATACCACTTTATTCTGCTTTTTTGGAGATATATTCTTATGCATTTGCCGGATTTTTTTAAAATAACATTTGAAAATTTAATGAAGCCCGAGGAGTTCGAGGCTTTTAAAGAGTCCTTTGACGGTAGGCGCAGGCAGGGATTAAGGACCAATACCCTCAAAATTTCTCCTGGAGAATTAAGAGCCCTTTTGGGAAAGGAGCTCTCCAATGTACCCTGGATCCCGGAGGGCTTTTATTATGAAGGGGACTTTTCTCCCGGTAAATCGCCATTCTATCATGCCGGCCTTTATTATATTCAGGAACCCAGCGCCATGATGCCCGCCCTGGCACTAGCCCCTTTGCCCGGCGAAAAGGTGTTGGATCTGTGTGCGGCACCGGGAGGCAAATCCACGTATCTGGGGACAATGATGAAAAGCACGGGGCTTTTGGTGTCCAACGATATCAGTCCTAAAAGAGTAAAGGCACTGGTTAAAAATATTGAGCTCATGGGGCTTACCAATACCTATATTGTCAATGAAACCCCTGAGCGGCTGGCACAAATCTATCCCGGCTATTTTGACCGGATTCTTCTGGATGTTCCCTGTTCCGGTGAAGGCATGTTTCGTAAGGACAAGGAGGCTGTTCAGAGCTATACCCGATTTAAAAGCGAGGAATGTGTGGCCATGCAAAGGGCCATCTTTCACCAGGCCCATACCATGCTGGCACCGGGCGGGGTGATTGTCTATTCCACCTGTACCTTTAACCCTGATGAAAACGAACGGAATATGGAATACTTTATTAACCGATACGGACTGAGGGCCGAGCCCCTCTTTGGAGAAGGGGGCTGGGAGGCCTCCAGAAATGAGTGGACGGAAAGCAAAAGCCCGGAGCTGGAAAAGGGAATACGTCTTTGGCCCCATAAAGCGGAGGGCGAGGGACATTTTGTTTTCAGGCTCAGAAAAGAAGGGGAGAGGGAGGATAAGGCCCTTTCCAATGAGAGGACAGGCGCTGAATTTACCTCTAAGGAATCTGAAAAGGGCTATAAGGTTTATCGTGAGTTTATGGACAGCAATACTCAGGGAGAGCTTCCCTGGCTTTCGGAAGGCGAAGGCTGCTTTCATCTTGCGGGAACCCGGCTCTATCGGCTTCCGTTGCCTATGGTCAGTGTTCCCCACATTAGCTGGGAGAAGGCGGGGCTTTATTTGGGGGATTTTAACAAGGGCCGGTTTGAGCCGTCCCAATCCCTGGCAATGGCCTTTCATAAGGATAATTTTAAACGTTCGGTGGACCTTAACCCGGGCAGCGACGAGGTGTACCGCTATTTAAAGGGCGAGACCCTTTTGCGTGAAGGTGAAAAGGGATATACCGGGGTATGCGTGGGAGGCTTTCCTCTGGGCTGGGGCAAGCAGGACGGCAGCATATTAAAAAACTTATATCCGAAAGGCTGGCGTATGCTGGCCTAAGGCAGAGGAGTGGAAGCATAAATGCGTCTGGATAAATACTTAAAGGATCAGGGCCTGGGTGTAAGAAGCGAGCTTAAGGAAAAAATAAAAAAGGGCCGGGTTAAGGTAAATGGGGTTGTGTGCAAGGATCCGGGCTTTGCCATTAGCGAGGGTGAGGATGAAATCCATTTGGACGGAACACCCGTCAGCTATAAAAAATATTTCTACTACATGCTGAACAAGCCCAAGGGTGTTATTACCGCCACCGAGGACAGAAAGCTTCCCACTGTACTGGATCTTTTATCGGAGCAGGTTCAGAGGCAGGAGGTTTTTCCTGTGGGAAGGCTGGACAGGGATACGGAAGGGCTATTGCTGCTAACCAATAACGGGCAGTTCGCACACAATTTGCTTGCACCCAAGAAGCACATCCCCAAGC
>JAEXPO010000565.1 GCA_023446675.1 Bacillota bacterium
CTCAAGAAAAGATGGGGATCTGGGTATTATGACTCCTGAGGCTATTATAGAAAAGCTCTTGACGGAAATCAGGGAAAAGGTCCTTTAAAGCCCGTTAAAATTCATTCGGACCATAAAAAAATAGAGAATCCGAACCACTCACGACAGGTTATCCCTGTTGCGGTGGTTCGGATTTTTCTTTATCCAAAAATAATTATTACTGGAAGTTTCCGACTATAACCACTTACTCATTGATTCTATATCTGACAAGTATTAATATAATTATGTCTTGTATACTTGACATAATGAGTAGTTTGTTTTACCATTATAACTATTAAGAGAGGAGGCTTGCAAAATGGATAGAGATGAAATTCTTAAGCGCAATAGGCAATCAAGCAAAAAGGATGAAGGCGAGCAATATATTGAAATGCAATCGAAGCGATTCGGAGAAATCGGCCTGGGTGTTTTCTTTATTGTTTTAATCATTTATAAATTTATAAAGGCCTTGCCTGCCAATGATCTGCTGGCCGTTTTCTGGGGGTATCTGGGCGTCGGGAACCTTTATAAATATCGATTTCTCAGGACAAAACAGTCTTTGATTTCAGCTATTTGCGGAATCTTTGCGGCGGTAGCTTTTGCATTAACCTATATTTTACAGACGTGGTGACGGTATGGAAAACGAATTAATACTAAACAATAAAATAAGAATGTGGCGTGCAGAACGAAGAATATCACAAGGAGATTTAGCAGAAATGGTTGGAGCTTCGAGGCAAACTATAAGCTCCATAGAAAATCTTCAATTTTGTCCAAGCGCCAAACTGGCATTTCTTATTTGTATTGCTCTTGAAAAAACATTTGAGGATGTCTTTTATTTTGAATGAGCAGGGGGGAACTTTTAACGCCCTTAGGTCCAAAAATATCCTTTAGCGCCCGTTTAAATTCATTCGGACCATACAAAAAATAGATAATCCGAACCATTCATGACAGGTTGTCCTGTTGCGGTGGTTCGGATTTTTCTTTATCCTAAAAAACGAGCGTCATACAGACATTTATGACTGTACCGAGCAGGGTGTAGAAAAAGGTATTTCTGTACCCGCTTAGTATATCTCTGCTTATTCCGTTGGCCGCATCCAGGGGCTGTCCCGTAGCCGTAGCAGTAAATAATTTCATCATCACCGTTAAGCAGATATAAAAAGCCTTTTGGGTACAAAAAAGACATCCCTATAACCGGGTTATAAAGCTATGCTTTCCGGCCCTCACATCAATAACCTTTCGTTTGGTATATTTCCCCCATTTATCTTCTGATTTTCCGGGCAGCTCAACTTTCCAGAGAAGGTCAACAGGAGTGCTCTCGGGAGGCTGTTCTGTCCTCCCCGAAAGGTCAACTGGAATACTCCCGGGAGACTGTTCACATCTCCCCGGAAGCAGAATGCGCGCTTCGGTTCCCTCGGGTATTTGGGTATGGAGAGTAAACACGCCGTCCTTTACCTGCCAGCTAACCTCTATCCTGCCATAGGCACAATCATGCCAGGCCTCGGCACGGTCTAATTCCGAAATCCCATTTGGCCGAATAAAAAAGCGTCTGAAGCCAGGATAATCCGGATCGGGATTAATTCCTGCCAGCCCCTTATAGAACCAGGCGCTGACATCGCTGAACATGTGATGGTTTCTGGACGCTCTGCCATCCCAGGTTTCCCAGAGCGTGGTTGCTCCCTGGCTTATCCAATGGCCCCAGGAAGGAAAGGTGGTTTGAGCTGCCATGGCATAGGCCAGATCCGCCCGATTGGCATCGGTTAGCACCTGCATTACATACTTGGCTCCAAGTATGCCGCAGTCGATATGCCTGTCGCGGCGCTCCACCTCTTCAATAAGAAGGTTCAGCGTTTTTTCCCGTACCTCGGGCTCCAACAATTCAAAATACAGCGCGCAGGCGTAGGAGGTCTGGCATTTGCCTGTCACTTCCCCGGTGTGTGCATCCACGAATTCCCGGTTGAAGGCCAGCCTCACGCTTTCAGCCAAATCACTGTAGAAGGCCCGATCTTCTTCTTTATCAAGAATAGCTGCCGCTTTGGACTGTATTACAAGGAGGGACTGGTAGATGGCGGTATCCGTAACACCCACCGGGCAGGGTGAGCCGCCCGCTCCGCCATTGGGCGGGCACCAGTCTCCCAGGCCAAAATCGGCAATATGGTTGTAGGTCATGCCCGTGGCATAGTCCAGATACCGCTTCATGGCATCATAGTTTTCTTCCAGGATACGGATGTCCCCGTCATAGAGGTAGACCGACCAGGGTATAACGGCCAGTACACAGTCCCAGGCAGGCCCGCTCCCCCAGTTGAAACCCCAGCCTCCGGTAGGCGCGATCCCCGGAAGCTGCCCGCTTGGACGCTGGCAATCCTTTATATCCTCCAGCCATTTTTTATAGCTGCGTACAGGATCAAAATTAAATAAAACCTGTTCTGCCGAAAGCGCCGCATCCCC
The DNA here is from genome assembly GCA_023446675.1 of Bacillota bacterium. Lineage (GTDB taxonomy): Bacteria > Bacillota > Clostridia > DSM-8532 > DSM-8532 > DTU059. Next base: position 2,461 of record JAEXPO010000565.1, read on the forward strand.
TGTCCAGCCGTTTTTCTCCCGGTGGGGGCAATCGGTAGGAATACCTACATAATTCCCCAGAGTTGACAGCCTTGCCGCCTCCTGAATTTTATCCAGCAGAGGATTGGAGCAGGAGAAGCCGCCCCGGATTTTAAGATCGGTATTTACCACACAGCCCTCAAGGCTGTTAAGGTCGGGGGTTCCGGGGAAGCCTTCCACTCTGACGTACTGGAAGCCATGATAGGTGAAACGGGGTTCCCACTCTTCCTCCCCTTTGCCCTTAAGTATATAGGTATCCATTTGAAATTTGTCTTTATCCGCAAAGATTTGGATAAGAGAGTTATCCAGATCCTTATCCTCAGTCAGCATTTCACCGAATTTTAAGGTAACAGCCGTCCCTTCAGATCCTTTAACCCGCAGCTTTACCCATCCGGTCATATTGATTCCCATATCAAAAAGCCATACACCGGGGGCCACTTCCCAATATGCCACAGGCTTTATTCTTCCAACAATGCGGCAAGGCTCCATGTCCATGGGCTTGAGAAGGCCTCCGGGAGCTCTTGTGATTACCGCGTTCTGCCAACCCTCTTCCTGGTATCCCGGTTTGTCCCAACCCGGTATTTCCAGCCTCGCATCATAGATTTCGCCTTCATAGAGATTATCACTTACAATGGGGCCCGAGGCGCATAGAAAGGAAGGATCACTTGCAAGCTCCAAGGTCTTTCCATCGGCAAAGACAAGTCTGGCCTCCATCAGAAGCTTGGGATAATGCCTCCAAGGTGCTTTTTCAAAATCCCAGACATTTTTTGCAAAGGGATTGTACATTCCATTTCCCAGAACCACACCAATAACATTTTCTCCGGGCACCAGAAAGCCTTCGATGTCGTAAGTGGAATAGAGGCAGGTTGCATCATAGCGTGTAAAGGGGGGATTCAAAACCTCATCGCTCACCCTCCGGCCATTGATCGAAAGCTCAAAATAACCTAAGCCGCATATTCTAATGAAGGCCTTTTCAGGCAGGGCATTCACATGAAAGGTTTTTATGAAATAGGGCGCCGGAACCCCCTTCGCTGTGTCAAAGCCCTTATAGGGATAGCTTATCCAGCGGGCATTGCCCGCGGCAGGTTCAAAGGACTTAGCCTCGAATCTTACAAAATCCTCCGGTTTTGTGTTTTTCATACTATTATCCTCCCGATATTCCATGCTTAGGGTATTATTTACCCAACACTTAATTATGCCGTTAGGAAAACTGGCCTTCCAGGTGCATATTACGCCTTTCAGGGGGGATTTTACCCCATTTACGGAAGCTTTGCCAATTCACAGTCAAATGCTCGGGGCATCGCCCCCTTTTTGCCGCATATGCTTACGAAAACAGCTGCCAATGAAAAAAGCCGGGATTGTTAAATATGCAGCAATCCCGGCTCCGGTTGTTTGGGCTATTAAGCTATTAAGCTTTTAAGTCTCTTGAGTTAAATTCTCTTGAGTTTAAGTGTGTCTTAATTTAAGTCCCTTAAGTTAGATGAGCTTTTCAAGATGGGCTTTGCCAAGCAGCAGAGCCTCCTTGACCTTGCTTTCGCTTCCCTCATAATCGGGATCCTCGTGCTCGGTGCTTATAACACCGTCATAGCCGAAGCTTTTCAGGGCAGCAATGAATTTTACCCAGTCCACATCGCCATAACCGGGCATCCGGGGCTTCCAGAAGCCGAAGCGGTCATGCTCATCCCCTGTAAAAAGCTGACGATCAAAAATACCGTACCTATCAAGCTTTTCGGGAAGGAGCTTGGTGTCCTTGGCATGAACATGGAAAATTCTGTCCTTTATAAACTCCGCCGCCTTCACATAATCAATGAGAAGATGAACCAGATGGGAAGGATCAAAATTAATACCGAAGCTTTTGCTGGGGACACGCCTGAACATTTCCTCCCAGAGCTCGGGGGAATAGGAAATGGTTCCGGGTACGCCCTTCTGCTGCCAGCCAAGCATATCGCAGTTTTCGATCATGAGCTTGATGCCCTTGCTCTCGGCATAGCCGACAAGGTCTGAAAACACCTTCTCATATTCCTCAAAATTGCCCACGATATCCTTATCGCTGTTGCGTCCCACGAAGGTTCCCACCAAAGGGGTTCCCAAAAGAGCCGCCGCATCGATGCACTTTTTCACATGGTTATTGATATAGGCCCTGGTTTCAGGATCCCTGTGAAGGTTGTTATCATAATAAGCCAGGGAGGAAATGGTCAGGCCGTATTCCTTAAAATAGGCCTTAATGGTTTCCGCCTCGGCAGGGGTTAGGTTGGCTACGTCGATGTCGCTGCTGGAATAATCTCTGTCGTTGCCTCTGGGCCAGCATGCCACCTCCAGAGCCTTAAAGCCGTTTTCGCTTGCCCATTTGGCTTTTTCCTTCAGAGGGATATTACCAAGGCAAACGGTTAAAAATCCAAGATGCATGATGTCCTCCTTATCCGTTGCTGGCGTTGCTAGCGTTGATGACCTTCAGGTTTTTACACCCAATGGCCACGCTCTCCAGGGTTCCCTTTGTGAAGGCTTCCTGTTCAATAACAAGCCACTCGGTTCCGTTTTTACGGGCCTGAGCAACTATAGCGGCGATATTTATAATACCGGTGCCAACATCGGTGCTGCGCTTCTCGCCGTTGACAACCTCCATATCCTTAATATGAACCAGAGGGCTTCTGCCCTTATACTTACTAATGTACTCAACAGGATCCACTCCGGCGTAATACACCCAGTAGGTATCGACTTCGGTTTGAAGGTTTTCGGGATCCGCGCTGTTAAATACGATATCCAGGCCGAATTCCCCGTCAAAGGATACAAATTCGTGGGCATGGTTGTGATAGCTGAGAGTCAGGCCATGAGCCTTAAGCTTTTTGCCCTTCTCCTGGAGAAAGGCTCCCAAATCTTCAAAATCCTTCCTCTCCACCAGATGAGCACCGGGAAGAATAACATTGGGATTACCGATTTCCAGATTGTAGGCAATCACTTCATCCAGGTTGTTTTTCAATAAATCCAGACCTGTGTGGGAGCCGGCTGCCTTAAGTCCCAGTCTGTCCAGCTC
>JAEXPO010000676.1 GCA_023446675.1 Bacillota bacterium
AAAAAACGGAACGGCAACAGTTGTGGGCGAATACAAAATCATAGAGGGCGGGGATGAGGACTATTCCAAAATACTTCTGTTTGAAAGTATCCAGAAGTTTCGAAGCCAGTTTTACCGGATGTCCCTTCAGGTGCTTCCCCACGATATTAACAGCATTGTGTCCCACAGCCCCAGTGCCAAAAGGCTGAAGGAGGAAATCCAAAAGGCAGCCAGAACCAACAGCTCCATCCTTTTAACAGGTGAAAGCGGAACAGGCAAGGAAATTGCCGGAACCGCCATCTGGAAAATGGGAGCCAGGCAAAAGAACCCGTTTGTGTACTTTAACTGCAATACCCCCGAGGCCATTCTTGAGGAAGCTCTGTTCGGCAGCGTACACCATTCCGGCCCGGATCAGAAAAACGGAAGGCTTGGACGTATCGAAATGGCCAACGACGGAATTCTCTATCTGGATGAAATCGATACGCTTCCTTTGTATTACCAAATTAAGCTGGAATCGGTGCTTCAGGAAAAAATGCTCAAACGCAAGGGCTCTACTCAAAAGATTCCCGTAAACCTGCAGGTCATGGCCGCCTCCAATAAGGATTTAAAGCTTCTTATAGAAAAGAATAAATTTAGGGAGGCCCTGTATTACAGGATAAGCGCCATGCACATAACCCTTCCGCCATTGAGGGACAGGCGTGAGGATATTGAGGATCTGGTCCGGCATTATATCGATATCTACACACAAAAATACCAGGTTTATTTTAAGCATATCGATGAGGAAACCATGGCCTTTTTGAAGCGCCAGCCCTGGTATGGCAATATCCGTGAGCTTGAAAATACGGTGGAGTGCATGGTAAGCCTTATCGGAGAAGACGGCATCATGGATAATAAAACCCTGCCCCAGGGTGACGAATTCCAGCAAAGGCTGAATTCCGCCGACAACCTGGATGACGGGCCTGTTCGCACCCTTGAAGAGGTGGAGCTTACGGAAATTAAAAAGGCTATAGCCCGATATGGCGCCTCCAAAAAGGGAAAAGAGCTGGCAGCAGAAAAGCTGGGGATCGGAATCGCCACACTGTACAGAAAACTGGATAGAATAGACAATTAATGACCACAAACGTATCAAAATGATACCTGCGTATCAATGGGATAAATTTTGATACGTTTTATTCATCTCTTGCTATAATCAACGGGACAGCACGAAAAACGCATGGAATAGCCATTCCGGGGCGTTTTAAGGAGGAGGTTCCGTTGGAGACCTTTCAGGCCATTCAGAAAAGCCGCAATCGCATTGATGTCCACGAGCAATTGACAGGAAGAGCCCTTTACGGCGCCGACCTGAAGCTGGACGGCATGCTCCATGCCAAGGGCGTTCAAAGCCGTCATGCCCATGCCCGCATTATCCGCATTAACACCGATGAAGCCCGGGCTTGTCCAGGCGTAGCCTGTGTGCTTACCGCCCAGGATATTCCCGGTGATAAAACCATCGGCGAAGAGGTTCAGGATCAGTTTATCTTTTCAGTGGATCGGGTACTTCACAAGGGCGACGTGGTAGCCCTGGTAGTTGCCGAAACCATGGAGATTGCCATTTCCGCAGCCGCTCTTGTAAAGGTGGACTATGAAGTGCTTCCCGCTGTCACCGACCGGTATAAGGCGGTGGACAACGAGCAGGTCATTCATCCCCGATACCCCCGCAATATTTGTTCCGAATGCCATGCGGGTATAGGCAATGTGGAGGAAGGGCTAAAGCTTGCCGATGTGGTTTTGGAACAGGAGTACCGCACCGGATACCAGGAGCACAGCTATATTGAGCCTGAGGCCGTCATAGCCGTTCCGGGGCCAACCCGGGAAGAGGTGACGGTTAAGGGCTGCATTCATAATCTCTTTATGACACGCCTGTCCTTAAAACGAAGCCTGCTCATACCCATGGGCAAGGCCACCGTTATTGCCATGCATAATGGGGGCTCCTTTGGCGGAAAGCTGGAAAGTCCCGAGGTCATGGCTGTCCGGGCAGCGCTTGCGGCCATGAAAACCGGCAGGCCCGTAAAATATGTCTTAACCCGTGAAGAGTCCATTGAGCAAAGCTATAAGCGCCATCCCTTCGATTTGAAGGTTCGGGCCGGAGCAACCGGGGAAGGCCTTTTAACAGCTTTGTCCGTCGAATCGGTAGCCGACGGAGGCGCTTATACCAATATGTCTCCCGGAGTTATTTTTAAGGCCGTATCCCTTGGTACGGGTCCTTACAGAATTCCAAATACCTTTACCCGCTCCAGGGTGGTGTTCACCAACAATATCGTATCCGGATCCTTTCGGGGCTTCGGCAATCCTCAAGCTATTTTTGCCAGGGAATTATGCTTTAACGAGCTTGCGGAAAGGCTTAATATGTCCCCCTATGCCTTCAGGCGCAAAAATGTACTTAAAACCGGCGATGTGAGCGGTACCGGGCAGAAAATCGACTTTCACAACGTAGGTGCTCTGGAATGTCTGGATAAGGTTGCTCAAGCGTTGGATTATGAGAATAAATACTGGAAATACAAAAACGAGAATGAAAATAAGACCGTCCGCAGAGGTGTGGGCCTTTCCCTTAGCTATAGAGGAAACAGCATCGGTACGGGGCTTTTGGATGTGGGGCGTGTTTATGTGGATGTAAAGCCCGATGCCAGTGTACTTATCTCCATAGGCCTTACCGAATTGGGGCAGGGACTTCATACCGTTATGTGCCAGTTTGCCGCGGAAGCTCTTGGTATTGATATTGAGAGGGTTTGGATAAACGAGTCCAACAGCAGCAAAAGTCCTCCTACCGGAGCGTGTGTGGCTTCAAGGGGAACCTATGTGGGGGGGAGCGCCATCATTGATGCCGCAGGGAAGATAAAAACCATTATCGGCAAAGCGGTAGCAAAAGCCCATGGGGCATCCGAGGAAAGCCTTGTGTTTGCCTCGGACAGAGTAAGCTTTGAAAACAGAAGCCTCACCTTTGACGAGGCGGTACGCCTGTGCTACAATGCGGGCCTTATGCCCGCCGCCCTGGGCGCCTATGTCACCCCTGAGCTTAAATTTGATCATGAAACGGGCCAGGGCGATCCCTTCTATCAATACACCTATTCCTGCATTGGAGTTGAATTGGAGCTGGATACCTGTACGGGTAAAACCCGTGCCTTGAAGGTTGCCGCCGCTCATGATATCGGGCGGGCCATAAATCCCAAAATGGCCAGGGGGCAAATGGTGGGCGGTGCCATCATGGCTCAGGGCTATGGCTTGTTCGAGGATTTGGGCTGGAATGATTTGGGGGCAGCCCACAACAATTTTGACGACTATCGCATTCCTACGGCTATGGATGCCCCCGAGGTGGAGGCCTTCATTGTAGAAAATCCCGACGAACGGGGCCCTTATGGCGCCCGTTCCCTGGGTGAGCCCTCCTTTGACCCGGGCGGAGCGGCCTATGTCAATGCCGTCAATCATGCTCTGGGGGAATCAGGCAAAATAAGAAGCCTTCCTGCAAGCCTTGAAAAAGTTTTATTTTGTAAGGGGATTGAGCAAAAATGAAATGTGCCGAGTTTTTAAGGGCATCAACCGTCGAAACCGCTTTAAAGCTGATGGAGCGCCATGCCGGTCATGCACTGGTCGTGGCGGGGGGCACGGATCTTATGCTCAAAGCCAGAGGCCGCAACTGGTATGAACGAAAGGTCATTGTGGATATCAGTGGAATAGAGGCTCTGAAAAGCATAGAAAGAAAAGGCAATACCCTGATCATTGGGGCTCTTGCCACCCTTGCCGATATAAGCGAATCGGAAGAAGTGATTAAATATATGCCTCTTCTGGCCCAGGCCTGCGCCTCGGTTGGCAGCCCTCAAATACGCAATAAGGGAACGCTTGGCGGCAATGTGGTTAACGCCTGTCCGGCAGCCGATTGCGTTCCTGCGCTCATGGTGCTGGACACCGTCGTCATTGCCGCTAAAGGCTCGGGAAGCCGGGAAATTCCCATAAAGGACTTTTTCAAACCCTGCAAAGCCTGCATGAACCACGGTGAAATGTCGGTACGTACCTGCTACTACGCGGATGCGGCACAAAGGAAAACCCTTTTGGAGCCTGGAGAAATTGTTGTGGCCTTTCAGCTTCCCATTCCTCCGGAAACCTCCCGTGGAAGCTTTCAGAAGGTGGGACGCCTGGAGGCGCTCTCCATGTCAAAATTCAATCTGGCGGTTTTATTGGATCAGGATGAAGAAAAAAGGCTGAGGCTTTTCAGGCTGAGTATGGG
>JAEXPO010000042.1 GCA_023446675.1 Bacillota bacterium
CCTATTACCCGAACCCGTCAGCTAACTCCGGAAGCCCAATAGGAGGATAACCATGCACCGAAAGGGAAAATCAAACAAGAGGACGTCGAGGTTTGTTTTGAAAAAACACCTTAACGTAAAAAATTCCACTCTGGCACTATGCCTGTTTTTTGTCTTATCACAAGCCATATTCATTTTCTCAGAAACAGCCGCAGGAACGTCAGCAAATAGTCAAAATGAAGCAGATAACAATTATGCTTCCGCGCAGGCACTTCAAGAAGATAATCCGAAAGAAGCGGCAATTACTGTCCCCTATCAGTATATCACTCAGAAAGATAGAGAACAGCTCATCACCTATAGCGGTGAAACTGCGACCGGCACAGAAGGTGCACTTACTATGATGGCCTCTGCCGACATAGCTCAGGTGCAGGATACGGCCGATGCAGCGGCTCAGCCTCAGGCAACGCCAGAGCCTACCCCTACTCCCACACCAGCACCGGTTTATGTTGCTGAAACCGAATCTACAAAGTATGTTAATGCCAATGAACTGAATGTCCGTGAAAATCCGGGTGCCGAATACGAAAAGCTTTCTTCTGTTGAAAGAGGCGACAAGGTAACGTACTTCGGAAAAATAGGGGACTGGGCAAAAATAAAAACAACAGCAGGAAATATCGGTTATGTGCTCCTTTCCTATCTGGTTGATTCGGAAAAAAATGTTGTTAAACCCGTAACTGTTGCTAAAGCCACTGTGTCACGTTCCGCTTCTTCGGCAGCCAGCTTAAGTACAGAGGGACTGACTCTGGCACAAAAGGTGGTAGCCTATGCCAAGACACTGCAAGGTGTTAAATATGTTTACGGCGGCTATTCCAAAAGTGGCTTTGACTGCTCCGGCTTTACCAAATATGTCTATGATAACTTCAACATAAGCGTACCTCGCTCGTCGGCTTCCTATTCCTCGTTAAGCGGAAGTGTTTCCAGATCGGATCTTCAACCCGGTGATGTGCTTCTTTTTGATACGGACGGTGGCAGCGTAAACGTGAGCCATGTTGGCATATACATCGGTAACGATCAATTCATACACGCCTCCAGTACAAAGGGGAAAGTAGTGGTTGCCAGCTTTAGCGGCTATCAGGGCAAATACCTGGGAGCAAGACGCGTCTTAAAATAAGCGTCATCCCTTCAAGGAATAAGCCTATAAAAGAAATTCTAGAGGGTTCGGCATATACCGGCCCTTTTTATTTTCTCGATTTTTAGTTAGAATCTGAAAAGCGCTCCTTGTCTGTGCAAAAAATAAAGGGTTATGGCCTAAAAAGATTTAACACCTTCTTAAGATTTAGTTGTTGCAGGGGGCTTATTATCTGATCTATAATTAATAAAACCAAATACCGATGGATGATGGATTCGGAAGAGGCCTGCTCATTTGCAGGAGCCGACGAAGCAAATTCAAGGGGTGGCACTCACTTGAATGAACCTTTCAGGCAAAAAGACCGTATCCGGACATATCTCTGAAGAGCCTATGGCACCGAAGGAGCAATTTCCCCGCAGCAGGGGATAGAATCTCTCAGGTTTTAGACAGGGTGATCAGCCACTTGTGGTTGACTACCCTGTTTTTATTTTTGTCAAAAGGTGAAAGTTCCTCGAAACTCCGCTTAAAGCCTTAAGTTAAAAGCGGAGGGAGTACTTTTTTCAAAAGGCTGCCACGATACAGTCTAAGAAAAGGAGTTATAAAAATGGATAAGCATACCCCACTTTATGAAAGACAAAAGGCCCTGGGTGCCCGTTTCACAGCCTTTGGCGGCTGGGAGCTGCCGGTAAGCTACACCGATATTATTAAGGAACATCTGTCTGTGAGGGAAGCAGCAGGTTTATTTGATGTCTCCCATATGGGAGAAATTGAAGTTACGGGAAAGGATGCGCTGGAGTATGTATCCCGTCTGGTCACAAATGAAGTGACAGCGACTGTCCCCGGAAGAGCGGTTTATACGCCTGTCTGCAAAGAAGACGGAACAGTGGTAGACGATATTCTGGTTTATAAAAAATCAGAAACGGATTTATTTCTTGTGGTGAATGCAGGAAATATTGACAAGGATTATGAGTGGTTTTTACAAAAGGCCTCTGAAATGGCTTTGGAAGATGTAAAAATAAATAATCTTTCTCCTTTTTATGTCCAGCTTGCCGTACAGGGCCCAAATGCTGAATCACTGCTAAAAAGACTTGTACCCGAGGGAACGGAGCTTCCCGCTTTCTTTCGTTTTATTGAAACCCGTGTTCTTGATCTTCCTGTTCTCCTGTCCCGAACAGGCTATACCGGAGAAGACGGTTTTGAGATTTATTTATTTGCAGAACAGAATTCGACGGTACCGGAAAAGCTCTGGGACGGTATCCTTGAAAAGGGAAGCGATCTGGGGATTGTACCTGTAGGACTGGGTGCAAGAGATACCCTGCGCCTGGAGGCCTGCCTTCCGCTCTACGGGCATGAGCTTTCGGAAGCCATAACGCCACTGGAGGCGGGTTTGGATCGCTTTGTCAAGCTGGGGAAAAGCGCTTTTATTGGTAAAGAGGCTCTTGAGGTCCAAAAGCAGGAGGGACTTAAAAAACAGATTTATGGCATTGAGCTTGTGGGAAGAGGTATACCCAGAAGTGGTTACGAGGTTTTTAAAAACAGTTCGAGGCTGGGGTACATCACAAGCGGCAGCTTCTGTCCCAAGCTTAGCAAAAATGTAGGTCTGGCTCTTCTTGATAATCCCTCCCAGGGACTTTTCATCGAAGGGGAGGAAGTGAGTGTCCGCATCCGTGAAAAGGATATCCCGGCAAAAATCACCGGAGTGCCTTTTTATACGAAAAAGTACAAGAAATAGCAAACGAAAGCCTTATAAAAATTTGATTACAGAGAAGAAAAGACAGTAAAGAAAAACTGGTGAAGAGAACATAGTGATGAAAAGACAGTAAAGCAAGGATAGTAAAGAAAATTAATAAAGAGAAGCTTAGAAAGACTGCTTATAAAGCACATGAACAAACGCAAAAGAGACTAGAGCATAAAAGAATTGCCACATTGAAAGGATGAAGGGTTTATGGAAACAAGACAGGGATTATTTTATTCAAAGGATCACGAATGGGTGAAGGTAGAAGGCTCGCTGGCCTATATCGGCATTACCGATTACGCACAGCATTCCCTTGGCAGTATTGTCTATGTCGAAGCCCCTGAGATTGGGAAAAAATTAACAAAGGATCAGGTTCTGGGTGTGGTCGAATCGGTAAAAGCAGCGTCGGATATTTTTACACCTTTATCCGGCACAGTGGTGGAGGCCAATGAGGCGCTCCAGGATCAGCCTGAGCTTATTAATGAAAGCCCCTATGACAATACAATCGCTGTACTTGAAATAACCAATCCCGAAGAGCTTAAGGAGCTTTTAAGCCCTGAAGAGTACGAAGCCTTTACAAAGGGAGCGTGATTATTATGCCGCATTACATTCCAATTACGCCTTCCCAGGAGGAAACCATGCTTAAAACCGTGGGCGCAGCCTCCAAAGAAGAGCTGTTTTCGCCGGTTCCTGAGGAACTACGTCTGAAAAAGGTCCTTGAGCTTCCAAAGGCACTTTCCGAGACGGAGCTTAAAAAAGACGCGGCGGCCCTTGCCTCCCGCAATTTTGAT
>JAEXPO010000107.1 GCA_023446675.1 Bacillota bacterium
TATCTGCCGCGTCCAGAATCTCGTTTTTACGCTCATCGGCGTTTTTAACAATTCTCATGAATTAGCCTCCAATTGATAGACCGACTGTCAGTCTATAAAGTATCATTTTACTTTAAGCATGTCAAGCACATGGAGACTGAGGACGTGGTTAAAACCCTGTTAAAAGAATAAGAAACCATCCGATTAACGCAAGCATAGCCTGCGACCAGCCCGGAATCTTGTTGTTCTACGAAAAAGGCAGACAGCGAATCTTGCTGTCTGCCTTTATTGAGGCAGGAGCTTTTTTTATGCCCCGGCCCTTAAGTTTTGATAACACTCTGCCTCTAAAATAGGGACCAGAGGGTTATTTGCGTATAATGGCATTAATTTGTTCCAATTCCTCAGAAGAGAATTGGGTGTTGTTAAGAGCGGCCACATTGTCGTCCAGCTGAGCGGTTTTACTGGCTCCTATAAGAACACTTGTTACACCACCGTCTCTCAAAATCCAGGCCAAAGCCATTTGTGCCAGGGTTTGGCCTCTGCTTAAGGCCATTTCATTCAGTTTTTCGACAATAGCCAATTGCTCAGGTGTAATTTTATTCTTTGTAAGGAAGGGGGAGACGCCGCGGCCCGCTCTGGAATCGGAAGGGATCTCCTTCAGGTAGCGATCGGTAAGAAGTCCCTGGGCCAGAGGGCTGAAGGCAATCATGCCAATGCCGATTTCTCTGGCATAGTCCTTAAGTCCGTCCTCCTCGATCCACCGATTCAAAAGAGAGTAGCTGGGCTGATGAATGACAAAGGGCGTCTTAAGCTCCTTCAATACCTCATAAGCTTTACGTGTTTGCTCCTTTGTATAGTTTGACAGGCCCACATAGAGAGCTTTACCCTGCCTTACGGCGGTATCGAGAGCCAGCATTGTTTCCTCTACCGGGGTTCCGGGATCCGGGCGATGAGAATAGAAGATATCCACATAATCAAGTCCGAGACGTTTGAGGCTCTGATCCAGGCTTGACAGCAAATATTTTCTTGAACCGCCGTCCCCATAAGGTCCCGGCCACATGAAATAACCGGCCTTGGTGGAGATAACAAGCTCATCCCGATAAGCACCTAACTCATCCTTAAGAATGCGTCCGAAATTACTTTCAGCGGAACCGGGGGGCGGACCGTAATTATTGGCCAGATCAAAATGTGTAATACCCAGATCAAAGGCATGGGTCACAAGTTCCTTCATGTTGGTTAGACTGTCTACATCACCGAAATTATGCCATAGCCCCAACGAAAGTGCCGACAACCGAAGTCCGCTTTTCCCTAAGACAGGGTACTTCATGGTATCGTAGCGCCGTGCATTTGCCAAATAGGACACGCTGATTCCTCCCTTACATGGTTTTAGCCACATTATAGCATAGAAACAGGGAAGATTATCCACGAAATAATTTCGTCCGTAAGAAACATTTTTATATTATACCAGTCCCAGAAGTCTTGAAAGTTGGGCAATGACGGCACAAACAGCTATACCGCAAAGTGTGGGTATGAGGAAGGACAAAAAGGTCCATTTAAAGCTTCCGGTTTCCTTTTTTATGGTCCAAAGAGTTGTTCCGCAGGGAAAATGCATCAAGCACAACAGCATGGTGCAAAGTGCCGTGAGCCAGGTCCAGCCATGGCTTATAAGAAGATCCTTAAGCTCTAACAGACTGCCGGCCTCAACCATGCTTCCAGAGGAAATATAACTCATAATAAGAAGCGGGATAACAATTTCATTGGCGGGAAGCCCCAGAATAAACGCCATAATAATGTAGCCATCCACGCCGATAAAGCGGCCGAAGGGATCGAGAAAGGCGACACAGTAGGAAAGCACGCTGGCACCTCCGATATGGATATTGGCAAAAAGCCAGATAATAAGCCCGGCGGGTGCGGCAACCGCGATAGCTCTCCCCAGAACAAACAATGTTCTGTCCACAATGGACCTTACAATAACCTTGCCGATTTGAGGCTTTCGATAGGGTGGAAGCTCCAGGGCAAAGGAGGATGGAATGCCCTTGAGCAATGTTTTGGACAGCAGCTTTGAAATAAGAAGAGTCATAAAGATGCCTAATACAATGACAAGGGTTAATAGGGCCGTTGCAAAAAGAGACTGAAACGGCTGAAAGACAACACCTGCAAAGAACATGGTAATAATAGCAATAAGTGTAGGGAATGCGCCACCGGTCAAAGGGAAAGTTTTTTCCCAGGATTAAAAGAATCGCAGGGTTAAAAGAGACGTCTTGCTATTGGGCGGAGAGCTAAGGCCGCAGATTTAAAGTCAGCCGTTTCTTTTATTGTCTAAAAACAATGTGAATCAATGGCTGCGCATAAAAAGGTGAAGCTCCTGTCCATCCCATACGATTCGTTCCACAAGCAGTTTTATGAGAATCCGCTTTTCATAAAGGGTAAGTGCCGATAAATCGCTGAGGGGAAGGAAAAGCTCCCGTACCAGGCTGCCAATCCCATCTTCAACGGGGTTTGGCATGTTAGAGGCCTCCATATTACGGTTTAATTCCTGAACGAGCCGTTTATGCTCGTTGTCAAGCTCGCTGATGCGAAGGTTTACCCTCTGTATAAAAGCTTCGTTTAAATTACCTTGAGAAAGGGAAGCCAAAAGGTGATTCATTTCATCGGCACACTTTTTTATACGGTTGGAAATCAAGTCCGGAAAGGCTTCATAAGGCCGGCCTTTTAGTTCGTTCCGAAGCCTTTCAAGATTCTGCCAAAGGCTGCCGTCAGGCTGGGAGTAGCTTGTGAGACAGCCCAGGACGCTTTCATCGGCCTGTTGCCCGTTAATATTCTGACAATGGCATAATGCCATGCCGCCTCTTAATTTATTGGAGCACAAATAATCGAAACGCTGGGATCCTCCCCGGTTTTTAGCAAACATACGGCTGCCGCAGATCTTACAGTAAATAAGCCCCGAGAGCAGTGCGTAATTGTTGTGGAGCTTTGAAGGGGCCTTGCCGTCAGGCTTTCCCGATGCCAAAGACTTTTGAACGGCAATCCACTTATTCCCCGGTATTAACCCCTTATGCTTTCCTATGGCCACAATCCAGCGTTCAATGGGCTGGCGGGGAGCATGTGCTTTTTTATAATCCCTTTTATTGTAGGTTATAAGGCCCAGCTTTTCGGAACAGTCCTTTTCATCGAAGCAAACATCGGCGTTTAGAGTTTTAAAATAACTGAACGCATCGGTATCCGCCATGCAATAGACAGGGTTTTGAAGTATCTCCTTTATTCCCTGAGGCGAATAAAGCTTTCCTGTTCGTGACCTGATGCTTCTTTTTATTAAATATTTGCTGACTCCGGATACGCTTTGGAGCTCAAGATATTTCTCAAACAGCGTTTCTACAATCCCTATTTCCTCATAGTTCACTTTCAGCATGCAGGAATGCTTCACCCTGCCGTCCATAATAACATCCACGTCTTTTTCAGATATAAATCCCATTGGGGTGGTGCCGCCAAGCCACCGTCCTGTTC
>JAEXPO010000169.1 GCA_023446675.1 Bacillota bacterium
GGATATGCCCTTCCTGCCCGACGGCACACCCCTTCAGATCGTGCTCAATCCTCTGGGCGTGCCTTCCCGTATGAATATCGGACAGGTGCTTGAGGTTCACTTGGGTTTTGCGGCCAAAGCATTGGGCTGGAAGATTGCCACCCCTGTTTTTGACGGCGCCAAGGAGCAGGATATCTTTGATACCCTTAAAAAAGCCGGCCTGTCCGACGACGGTAAAACCGTGCTTTATGACGGACGTACCGGTGAGCCCTTCGACAGCCGTGTAACCGTTGGCTACATGTACTACCTGAAGCTGGCCCACTTGGTTGACGATAAGATTCACGCCCGTTCCACCGGTCCTTACTCCCTTGTTACCCAGCAGCCTCTGGGTGGTAAGGCGCAGTTCGGCGGTCAGCGCTTCGGAGAAATGGAAGTTTGGGCCCTTGCCGCTTACGGTGCTGCCTACTCCCTCCAGGAAGTGCTTACCGTTAAGTCCGACGACGTGGTAGGCCGTGTAAAAACCTACGAAGCTATCGTCAAGGGTGAGAACGTACCTGAACCGGGTATTCCCGAATCCTTCAAGGTTCTTATGAAGGAGCTTCAGAGCCTGGCGCTGGATGTTCGCGTATTCAGTGATCAGCATGAAGAAATTGAGATAAAGGAATCGGTCTACGACGATCTCGAAGAGCTGGATGTCAACATCGAGGGCAAGGAGGACGAAGCATTGTCCTACCTGGATCTGGATGATGAAGAAGGCCGGGATGTCATTGACGAGGAATTTGAAATCGACGGCATGGACGTCACCGACCTGGGCGAGGGCGATGAGCTCAACGAAGAACTGGTAGGCGATTTGTTCGGCATGGAAGATGATCTTTCCGACGACGAGGACGAGGATATATAGGCTAATTTATAGGAAGGTGACGGGTAGTGTTTGAATTGAATAATTTTGATGCCATTCAAATCGGTCTGGCCTCCCCGGAAAAAATCCGAGAATGGTCGAGAGGCGAAGTTAAAAAGCCGGAGACCATTAACTATAGAACATTAAAACCCGAAAGGGACGGCCTTTTTTGTGAAAGAATTTTTGGCCCCCAGCGCGACTGGGAGTGCCATTGCGGTAAGTATAAGCGCGTGCGTTATAAGGGTATTATCTGCGATCGCTGCGGCGTTGAGGTAACCCGTTCCAAGGTGCGCCGCGAGCGTATGGGCCATATCGAGCTGGCTGCCCCTGTTTCCCATATCTGGTATTTCAAGGGTATTCCCAGCCGTATGGGACTGCTTCTGGATATGTCTCCCAGAGCTCTGGAAAAGGTGCTGTATTTTGCTTCCTACGTGGTTATTGATCCCGGAAGCACACCCCTTTCCCAGAAGCAGGTATTGAATGAAAAGGAATTCCGGGAGAGCATTGAGAAGTTCGGCTCCAACTTTAAGGCAGGCATGGGCGCCGAAGCTGTAAAGGATCTTCTGAGCTTAATGGATCTGGAGGTTCTTTCCAAAGAGCTTCGTGAAGAAGTGGAAACTGCCAACGGACAGAAGAAAATCCGTGCTATTAAGCGCCTTGAGGTGGTGGAAGCCTTCCGTCACTCCGGCAATTTGTGCGAGTGGATGATTTTGGACGTGGTTCCTGTCATTCCCCCGGAGCTTCGCCCTATGGTTCAGCTGGACGGCGGACGTTTTGCCACCTCCGACTTAAATGACCTTTACAGAAGGGTTATTAACCGTAACAACCGTTTAAAAAGGCTTCTGGACTTGGGCGCTCCTGAAATCATCGTACGCAATGAAAAGCGTATGCTTCAGGAAGCTGTGGATTCACTTATTGACAACGGCCGCCGCGGCCGCCCTGTAACAGGCCCCGGCAACCGTCCCTTAAAGTCCCTTTCCGACATGCTCAAGGGCAAGCAGGGACGTTTCCGCCAGAACCTTCTGGGTAAGCGTGTTGACTACTCCGGACGTTCGGTTATCGTGGTAGGCCCCGAGCTTAAGCTCTTCCAATGCGGCCTTCCTAAGGAAATGGCCCTGGAGCTTTTCAAGCCCTTTGTTATGAAAAAGCTTGTTGAAAGAGGCCTGGCGCACAACATTAAGAGCGCCAAGCGTATGGTTGAGCGTGTAAAGGGCGAGGTCTGGGATGTGCTTGAAGAGGTTATCAAGGAGCACCCCGTACTTCTGAATCGTGCGCCTACCCTTCACCGCCTTGGCATTCAGGCTTTCGAGCCCGTGCTGGTTGAAGGCCGCGCCATTAAGCTTCATCCGCTGGTGTGTACCGCTTATAACGCCGACTTTGACGGTGACCAGATGGCTGTTCACGTACCCCTTTCGGCAGAAGCTCAGGCAGAAGCCCGTTTCCTTATGCTGTCGGCCAACAACCTTTTAAAGCCTCAGGACGGCAAGCCTGTTACCGTGCCTACCCAGGACATGGTGCTTGGAAGCTATTTCCTGACCATTGAGAAGGAAGCCCAGTATGATGAAAACGGCCAGGTAACCAACGGCGTTTACGGCGAGGGTAAGGTATTCTCCAATACCGACGAGGCTCTTATGGCCTATCAAAACGGTGTTATAAGCCTTCACAGCCGCATTCGGGTACGGGTTTACAAAACCTTTGATGGTGTAAGGCAGAGTAAAATCATTTCCACCACCGCAGGTAAAATTATATTCAATCAGGCCATACCTCAGAATTTGGGCTTTATGGACAGAGAAGATCCCGAGACCAAGTTCAATTATGAAATCGACTTTTTGGTAGGCAAGAAGGAACTTGGCAAGATTATTGACCGTTCCATCCGCATCAACGGCACTGACCAAACGGCTGTGGTGCTTGACAATATTAAGTCTCAGGGCTTCAAGTATTCCACAAAGGGCGCTATTACCATCGGTATTTCCGACATGGTTATTCCTGAGGTTAAGCAGCGCTATCTGGAGGAAACCGACCGCAAGGTTGACGAAATCGAAAAGCATTACCGCAACGGCCTTTACAATAAGGACGAAAGAAAGAGCGCCATCATCAATGCCTGGAACAAAACAACGGAGGATGTTAAGAATGCTCTTGTAAGCAATCTTGACCGCTTTAATCCGATTTATATGATGTCCCAGTCCGGTGCCCGCGGTAACATCAGCCAGATCCGTCAGCTTGCCGGAATGCGCGGCCTTATGGCCGATACCTCCGGTGAAACCCTTGAAATTCCCATTCGCTCAAACTTCCGTGAAGGCCTCAACGTTCTTGAGTACTTCATTTCCACTCACGGCGCCAGAAAGGGTCTTGCGGATACGGCTCTTCGTACAGCCGACTCCGGTTACCTCACCCGCCGTCT
>JAEXPO010000170.1 GCA_023446675.1 Bacillota bacterium
GAATGGCATCGTGCCTATCCTGTCAGAGTATAACTCCTCCTATGCGTCCTATAAAAGCGCAGAGGCTTTGGTGCAGCAAATGCAGGACGAAGTAAGCAGCCTGGAACGCCGTGTATCCAACAGGGAATCGGCTTATGAGCGTGCCAATCAGAAGGTGAGCGATTTGGAGAACACCCCTGCGGCCAGCCCATTAGCTATTGATAAGGCAAAAGAGGACGCAGAAAAGGCAAGGAAGGAGCTGGATGAAGCAAAGGATGAGCTCACTTATTCACGGGTTTATCTTAGCCGTCAGGAGGATAACCGCAATCTTTCCTACCAAAAATACAGCCCCCTGAAGGAAAAGATGGACGGTTATGTAAGAGTTCTTTCCGATATAACCCCGGCCTGGAGTGAGAATGCCCAGAGAAGTCTGTCTGAGCTGAACCGGCTCAGACAGCACCTTAAGCTTCACAAAGCCTATCAGCAAGAGGCTCTTAAGCTGGTTGAAAGTATAATACCGGTTATTATAAGCATTCAGGAGGAGATTCAGAAAATAAGGGATGGGGCAAATACCCGTCAGGACAGCAGTGCGGTGGAGGCTATTGAAGCTAAGGTTGACAGCCTGAAAATGGATTTGGATATAAGCCGGTGGGAGGCTATGAAGGCTATTCTGCAAAATAACCTGAGCAGCATGGCATTGTGGTCCCAAGAGGTGGAAAATGCCTGCTCGTCACTGGAAGCCTTTAAAAATCGTCTGGATGCCCTGACGGGTGCTATTCAGGAATATGCCGGAACCCAGACGGCGTCTTCCTTGCTGACTCAAGAGCTTCAAATTCAGGAGGTGTCCAATTGTATAGAAAACACGTCCGCTGTTCTCCAGAATTTAACGGATATCACGGCCATGTCTGCTTCCGGCCATTACCGAATTCCTGAATATACTCTTTCACCAGCCGCTGCCGATGCGGAAAAGCAGGCCTTCACCAAATGGTATTACGAGCATTTTTACAGTCTTGATTCCGGTGGTGTCCAAGCTCCTTCTGAGGAGGATCCCCGGTTGAATGAAATCAGAACTAGTCTGGGAGAGCTTGTGAAATCCGTTTCAGAAGATGAAAAGGAGGAAGAGGCAGGCAAAGCCTTTACTGAGGATGAAAGGTTTTTAAGCCTTCCATCCCGAACAGCCGGTTCAGGTGAAGCCATTGCTTATTCGGATACCGCTATTGAAACCGGCCCGGTGAATGAAAATGAAAAAAATGGCTTTGATACTCAGATGGAAAAAACGGGTGACTTTCTGAGCGAGCTTACGCCTTCCCTTGGGCAACTGGGAGAGGATATCCTTTTAAAGCTTTATGTCAATGAATACATTGTTTCAGCTTTTAAGAGCAGGATTTCACAGGACAATAAAATTAAAAACGATATAGGCATTAACCGGCCGCTGGATAAAACCTTTTTTGATAAAGGGGAGGTTGAATATATCCTTTTTGGCAAGACTTCGGAAACTGCCAACCTTCGTGCCGCAGGTCTTGGTGTTTACTCGGTGCGCTTTGCCATGAATCTGCTCCATGTGTACACCAATGCCGACAAGCAGGCCCTGGCACTCAGTCTGGCTTCAGCTCTGGCCGGGTGGACTCTGTTTGGGATACCTGTCGTTCAAAATTTAATTCTTGTAGGCTGGGCAGGTATGGAGGCCTATGTGGATTTGCAGGTTTTGAATAAGGGGGACAGCGTTCCTCTTTTAAAAACACCGGCGACCTGGTACCTGGGCGGCGGCGGCCTGGCTTCGGGCATAACGGAGCTATTGATAAAGCCTTTAGGTGATTTGGTCTCAGCTACCGTAGAAAAGAAGCTGGATTCTGCCGCCACTGCCCTGGAGGAGACGGTATCTGAAAAAATTGATTCCGTGGTGGATGGGGCGGTTGCACCCCTTGAAAAAAATCTTAACAGTGTTCTTGATACGAGTAAGGAATATTTATCGGACGAAATAGACCGTTATCTGGGAGAAACAGGTTTTATAGGAAGGCTGAGTTTCAATGCTCCCGAAGGGCTTATGGAAAGCCTTTCCTCTTATATCAGGGATTGTGTGGCCTCTTTTTCCGAAACACTGCGAGGGGAGAGCCAGGCCCAAATCGAAATGTTCAAGAAAACGATAAAAGCAAGGATAAAAGCCGCACTGTTCCAGTCGTCCCCCTATAAAAAGCTGCTTGAATCCGTAAAGCAGGGAGCGGACAAGGCCATAGAAAGCGGTGTTAAAGCATTGGGAGAGGAAGCGGACAAAATGTTCGGAGGGCAAAGCGCGTCGGCGGATGCCTTTGTTGGCAAGCTGGTTATGACAAACTATACAGACTATATGCGCTTGTTTTTACTGGCTGTTCCCAATGAATCGAAAACACTGAGAACAGCGGACCTCATTGAGCTAAACCTGCAGGAGGCAGCATCTGAAAACAATGTATCCCTGTCACAATACAACACAGTGATGGAAATACGTGTGGAGCTGGATTTTAAAATGTGGTTTCTTCCGCAAAGCCTTTTTAAAAAGAATGGAGCTGGTATGATTGCCGTTGAATGGAGCCAGGGGTATTAACCGAACGAAACAGACGGAAATAAAAAATAAGTACCTAAAAGAAAACTTAGCATGTCCGGCAGTAAAAAAGATGGCCTCCTCTCGGGGTAGCTCGGCCATTGAAGCAGCCATTGTTCTTCCTGTCTTTCTTGCTGTTTTCTTTTGTCTTATATGCTTTATGCGGCTTTTCTTTATTTACGAAACGGTACAATCGGGCC
>JAEXPO010000213.1 GCA_023446675.1 Bacillota bacterium
CCCTTTACGGAGCCATCAACAATTTAATATCAAAGGGCTGGCTTGAGGGCTGGGGTGAAGAAAAAAGCACCAGAAAAAAGGATTATGTCATCACAGCCAGGGGCAAAGAGATCGTCAATACCGAAATAAAACGGCTGGGTCAGGTGTATCATTCAGCTGTAAAATTAACCGGTGAAGGAGGTCATTCTAAATGAAAAAACGGGTGTTTCGATACTTTTTCAACGCATTGTCTTCACAGGAGAAGTGGCTTAATACTATGTCGGGCAAAGGCTTTCGTCTTATTGAAACAACACCTTTGGACTATGTGTTTGAAGCCTGTAAGCCAGATGAATATATATACAAAGTGCAATTTGTGGCAGATAAGACACCGGCAGAGCTTACGGATTATCAGGCTTTTTTAAAGGATCTGGGCTTAACAACCCATATAAAGCCCCTGGCTCTGGGCCGCTATGCCTCCCATGCGGCAACCCTGCGGCCCTATGCCAGGGGAAGGGCTATGTTTGCCACAGCCCCCGGCATGATTAACAAGGAAATACTCATCATTGAAAAAAGCAACGACGGAAAGCCCTTTGAAATACATACCGACACCAGGGATGAGCTACGCTATAACAGTCTGCTGCTAAATTACAGCCTCTGGGGAATCATTTTCGGTTTATTCTTTATTCTTTTAATAGGCGTACAATTTATGTTTGATTTTGAGCTTATGCGTTTTAAAACACCTGTGGAAACCGGCGCACTGATTGGACTGGCCGCTTTCACCCTTCTTTTTGTGTGGTATCTGGTTCGCTTCATGAATCTCTTTCTCAAGGTACAGAGCCTTAAGGAAAGGCTTAAAAGCTACGAATAACACCCTATTCTATATCTGCCATTGGTAGATTGGACTGGCAGTTAAGCTCCTGATAAATCCGGCGGCCTCCTCCAGCTCTTCCCTCCGCCCTGCCATAGCCGATTCCACATTAACATTGCTGCCCTTTTTCAAGGGTGTAATATAGAAGGTCAGAGGCTGCTCTGCCAGACGGCCTTTGAATTCACGAAGACCAATCTCCCAAATACCGCCGTTGCAAAAGTTGTCGGCAACCAGCTCTCCGTTAATAAAGGCTTGACCCACATCGCCATGATAATCCACCTGCAAAAGAAAATCCTTTACCCCCTCCCGCTCCCATTGGGGAATGTGAGCCACATAGCGGGTAGGGCCTATCTTGCGAAGCTGGATGTCAAGGGTTGTTGCCGGACACTCCAAAAGGTATCTGGCAAAAAGCCCCTCATAGCCCTCATGAATGGCTTGTTTAAGAGGTATGCCTTTATCCGGAAATACGGAAAGGGAAACCCGGTTTAGGCTGTGCTCCATTTTAAGACCGTCCTCTGAGGCCATGAGCACGCCCTCCGTTAAAACGACAGCCCTTTTCCCCTTAAACTCCACCACATTGAAGTTAAGGCTCTGATCCCGGGAAAGGGTAACAAATACCACCCGCTTATCCCCCTGCACTGCCGTAAAGAACGACATTCCAGGCGGGCAGTTCACTTCCACGATGCTGCCGGGCGACCTCCCCTGAAGGCAGTCCACTTCCGCAAGGTTACCGTATGAAACATTAAAGCCTTCCGTTTCATACTCAATGGAAGTACCCCGGGGGAAGGTGTAAGCGGGTTTCATCCCTTGGGGAGTGAAAAAGAAAGCATATGCCTTTCCCTCCACAGTAAGAACGGTGAGGGGCTGGGTGCTGGCGGAACGTAAGAGTATGTCCGCAACTGAGAGATTAAAGGGTAAAACCGCATTTTCTCCCGGTGCAAGAGACAAATCACTAAAGACGAGCCTCTCGCCGGGCAGATCCAATATTACCCTCTCCTCTTCCTTGGGAGCCAGTTGGGCATGGTCCTGGTAATTATTTACGAACAGAAAGCCGCTGCCCTTTTCATCCACTCTTACTGCATGCCGAAGGGTGAGGGCATCCTCGGGCCGGATACCTTGAGAGCCTTCCGGAAGCACGGTACCGGATTTGCATAAAACCTCTTCATAGGTTTTTGACAAAAGGTGAAGCGTCCGAAGACGGCGGTAGGACTCCCGTACCTGGCCATACTCCCCTAAAGCGGCCTGATAATCGTAGGAGAGCCTGGGCACCTGGCCTTCGTTCAGGTATACTCCCCGGCTGCTTTTGGGATTGGTGCCGCCCTGATACATGTAATAGCCCAGCATATTGGAGCCGGAGCCCATTTTAATATTGGCCATGGCATCCACACTTTCATAAGGGAGCTGAAAGCGGTAATAGTAGCAGCAGGTCATGCCGCCCCCCATTTCACAGCACAAATACGGCCGGGTTTCCGGCTTATAGAAGGGTTCAAAATTATAGGTTTTGGGAACGGCATTATTGTGATTGTCCCTGTACAGGTATTCCTCGGTAGCCGGATGCTCCCCCTTGTGGGAGTAAAAAATCCAGGGCCTGAAGGCGTAACCGCCCCACATGGGCATAAACTCCTCAGGAGTGGATGCGCCTCCCCAGCCGGTGCAGGTATAAAAGGGGACATCAAGCCCTTCCTTCAGGGCGATTTCCTTCAAACGGAGCATGTAAGCGTCGCCTTCGGTGCCCGATGTCATCCATTCTCCGGAAGTACCGGTAGTCATCTCCCAGGGAGCGGCGGAGTGCATATATTCATTATCCAGCTGGGCTGCGATGATGGGGCCGCCATCCTTATAGAATAGGCCCTCCAGCTCCTTTCCGATATGATGGTATAAACGTTGTACCAGGATAAGAAAGCCCTGGTCAAGGCTTCTTACCTCAAAGGGCTTGCCATACAGCCAGTCGGGAAGCCCCCCGTTTCTCACCTCACCGTGGCAGAAAGGCCCCACACGTACAATGACATAAAATCCCAGCTTCTCGCAAAGCTCCACAAAACGTCGCAAATTGCGGCGGCCTGTAAAATCAAAAAACCCTTCCTCCTCCTCATGATGGTTCCAGAAAACATAGGTGGACACAATGTTAACCCCTCCGGCCTTTGCCTTAAGAAGCGAATCCTCCCAATATTCCTCCCACAGACGGGAAAAATGGATTTCCCCGCTGATTCCGAAAAAGGGCTTGCCGTCTATTTCCATGTAATAATTGGTAAAGGATAACTGTTCACCGTCGGGCCGCTTTCCGCTGAAGCACGGTGACAGGCTGTAAATGTTCTTCGGGACAATGTGCCTTAAATCAAGGGTATAATCCATTCTTTCTTCCTCCTCAGACTAAAAGCTTTCCTCGCTTCTTACTTGAGCACAAGGGTACTGTGGAGCGAAAACACCTTTTTATGCTGAACGGCACCCATATGGGCGCAATCCAGGGAAAGCGTCTCCCGGATAGCATCAAGGGCCTTCTCACGCCTGTTAAGGCCAAAGCTTCCCAGAGCAATGAGGTAGTGGCAGTGAGCCCGGTTGCGCATGCCCAAATCCTCGTCAAAAAGCTGCAAATCAGGCAGTGAAACGGCAAAATAATCTATTGTCGGTTTATCAAAAAGATGGGCTTCGCCATAATCCAGAAGCTTGTTAAAGCAGCTTAACGCTTCCTTTTCCCTTCCCAGCCGACCAAGGGCCAGCCCCTGATAAAAAATGAGATCGGCGGGCTTGTCATTATAAAACATCATCCCGGCAGGCTCCTGCGAGCCTTTAGAGGCCTTTTCCCAATTCTCCCGGGCTCCCTTTTCGTCGCCCAAAAGGGCTTTTGCACAACCAAGAAGATAATGCACACCGTTGTCGGTGGCACCCTCCAGCTTGCCCTCCCCAAGATTTTCCGGAAACACCAGAGCCTTTTCCAGATAGTGGACCGCTTTTTGCGGCTCCCCTTGGTGTAAGGCTGTTCTGGCCAGCTCCATAAGCGAAAGGGTGTAC
>JAEXPO010000240.1 GCA_023446675.1 Bacillota bacterium
CAGCTGCGCGGCCGTTCCGGACGTCAGGGAGACCCTGGTGAATCCCGTTTTTACATTGCCCTTGAAGACGATTTAATGCGCTTGTTCGGCTCCGAGAGAATGGAGAAAATGGTCAGTGCTCTGGGCCTTGAAGAGGATCAGCCTATTGAGGCCAAGATGCTTTCCAATGCCATAGAGAGTGCCCAGAAGAAAATAGAGGGCATCAACTTCCAAAGACGTAAAAACGTTCTTCAATATGACGATGTTATGAATACCCAGCGGGGTGTTATTTACGGCGAGCGTTATAAAGTCCTCAATGGTGAAAACCTGAAGGACAATGTGAGCAAGATGCTCGATTCTGTGGCCGACGGCATAGTGGATCGTTTCTGCAGTGAGTCCAACATTCCTGATGATTGGGATTTAATCGGGCTTGTGGCCTACGCCGAAAGCGAGCTTTTGCCCGCCGGAACCCTGGATGCCTCAAAGTTTGATCTGGAGACCATCACTGCTGCGGATCTTAAAGAACTCATTAAGGAAGAAGCTCATACACTGTACGATCAGAAGGAAGCCGATTTCGGCGAGCCTGTTTTAAGAGAGCTGGAGCGCCGTGTGCTTTTGAGAAATGTAGACCAAAAGTGGATGGACCATATCGACGACATGGATCAGCTCAAATACGGTATCGGACTTCGTGCCTACGGACAGCAGGATCCTGTCATAGCCTACAAAAAAGAAGGCTTTGAGATGTTTGACGAATTGATCCGGAATATCCAGCAGGATACGGTGAAAATTCTCATGCACATCAAGAAGGAAAATGTTGTGGTTCAGAGGGAGCAGGTAGCCAAGGAAACGGCGGCCTCCCATGGTGCGACCAACGAAGCCAAGGCGCCTAAAAAGCGTGAAACCGGTAAAGTGGGCCGCAACGATCCCTGCCCCTGCGGAAGCGGTAAAAAATACAAGAAGTGCTGCGGTGAAAATGTGGCGGAATAGGAGAGCGGTTTGACTTATTCTGAGGCGGTATCCTACCTTAATAGCCGGAGCGCTGCGGGCATCCGGTTTGGCCTGGAGCGAGTCAAAAATCTCCTGACCCTTTTCGGAAATCCGGAAGCCCGGCTCCCGGCCGTACATGTGGCCGGTACTAACGGAAAGGGTTCCACGGCCAATTATCTTGAGAATATCTTAAGAGCAGGCGGTCTTAAAACGGGGTTATTTACTTCTCCGTACATGGACAAGCCCACCGAAATGATTCGTATCGACGGACAACCCGTCAGTGAAGAGGCTTTTGCCGAGCTAATCGGCGAAGCCTCTCTTTATAACGCCCGCCTGGATGCTGCTGCCGAAGGCGGAGCTTCCGAATATGAGACCTATACGGCGGCAGCCCTGGCCTTTTTTATGAGGCAGAAATGCGATATTGTGATCATTGAAGTGTGTATGGGAGGAAGGCTTGACTGCACCAATATCCTGGAGCGCGTGGAAGCTCATGTTATCACCAAAATCAGCCTGGATCACACCGGATTTCTTGGTGATACCCTGGAGCAAATTGCCCGTCATAAAGCCGGAATAATAAGAAGTGGTTCACCGGTCATTACCTGGCCACAGGAATCCCGCGCCATGGTTCCCATCCGGCTTGAAGCTGCAAAATGCTGTGCACCGGTTGTCGTAGCTTCACTGGAGCAGCTTGAAATGCGATTTGCCGATGTTACGGGCCTGACATTTGACTTTCAGGAGCTAAAGGAGCTTAAAATAGCCATTCCTGCCCCCTATATGGCACAAAATGCGGTTGTGGCTCTTACCGCGGCACGGGAGCTTGCCAAAAAGGGTTGGCCGGTGACGGAAAAAAGCATAAGAGAAGGACTTTTAAAAACCTGCTGGCCCGGACGCTTCGAGCTTCTGACCAGGGAGCCGGACTTTTTTCTGGACTGCTGCCATAACCCGGATGGGGCCACGGCTTTTACCCAGGCGTATAAATTACTTTTGGGTGAAAAAAAAGCTGTCATTTTATTGGGAGTTATGGGGGACAAGGATTATAACGCCATGGTAAGCACCCTTTCGGAGATCGCAGATACTTTTGTTTTGCTTCCCCCATCCAATTCAAGAGCTTTGGATCAGGATAAATTAAAACAATGTGTTTCCAGGTATTGTGATAAAGTATTCACTAGTGATACAATAAATGCAGCAGTGACAAAAAGTCTAACACTTGCGACAAAAACAGGCATTATTTGCGCACTGGGTTCTCATTTTCACGCAGCTGAAATCAGAAAAAACGTTCAAAGGAGTTCTTTATGTTGAATGTAGCTGAGGAAATCAAAAGCTTCAAGCCTATTGATTTTGCTGAATTGGAAGAAAAAGTCGGCAGGATCCCGAGCGACATGAAGAGTGCCATCGATCATTTTAATAAAGCCCTTGAGGATGTAAAGAACCATAATGAGGACATGGCTGTTATTGCCTTGAAAAAGGCAATTGGTGTCTATCCGGGCTTTTACGAGGCCATGAACCTGATGGGGCTTTGCTTTTCAGCTCTGGAAGATGAGGAAAACGCCAGGCGTATGTTTAAGAAGGTTATACAGCTGGATGACAGCAGTATAAAAGCGCAGCGCTTTCTGGATATTTTAGACGGCAAAATCCTGGGTGATGAAGGAAAGGTTAAGACAAAAGCCCGCCCCAAGGCAACGCAGGCGCCTGCACGAACGCCGCGAAATAATACGGGCAATTGGCTTAGAAGCACCATGGCTGCGCCTTCCGATTCGGCAGCCCGTAATAAATCCATACTCTATGGGACGGTGGGGTTTCTTGCGGGAATCCTGGTGATGGGTGTTATATGGTATCTTGTAC
>JAEXPO010000300.1 GCA_023446675.1 Bacillota bacterium
TGGGAGCGATAGCCTCCAAAGCATTGATAATAGGCTGCTCCCTGGTCATTTTCAAGCTGAATCAGATCGTTCTGATCCAGAGTCAGGCTAATCCGCGAACCCGGATTGGCGCTGTCGAGGAGCTGACCCAGGGCATAGGCAGCATCGCTGTCATCCAGCTCAATGCCGTTAACCCTCATGAAGGTGTTGGAGGAGATGCCCGACCAGGCGGTAGTGAGATCAATGTCAAGGGAATTGTCCGACAGGGCGTTGTTCTCAATGACATAGTCCGCTAAGTAGAAGGCGGTGGCCGAGATGCCCGAGCTGGCGTAGCCATCCTGGGTCGTGCTGTCGTAGCCGGTAATGGTGTTACCGCTGACACTGCCTTCACCGCCGTAGATATAAATGCCGTACTCATAACCGTCGGACTGCCTCAGCCTTTCCGGATGAACGGTACCTGTAAAGCTGTTGCCGGTAATCTGGAAATCCCCGCCACGAATGGCCACGGCGTTCCGGAAGGCATTGCTGCTTCCCATGCTGCTGTTCATTATGGTAGTGGACGCGGCCCGTGGCTCGGCGTGAATGCCAAAGCACAGCTCGTCCCCAGGGGAGGGGTTATTGTGGAACTCCTCCAGAGTTACGTTGTCCATCGAAAGCGACGCGTTGGTTTTGAGGTTAATGACGGCGAAAAGACCGTCCTGGGTATTATCCTCGCCGTTCTTTTCGCAGGCGTTGCGCAGGGTAAGGTTTTCAAGGGTCAGGTGTACGGGTTCACCGTCGCCGGCTACTGTAAGGTAGACACTTTTGTCGGTGTAATTCCCCAGCCCTGTGACCGTGATGCCGTCTTCCCGTTTAACATCAAATATGTCGCCTGTTCCCGCCAGAATGACGGCGCCGTTTCCCTCAATGGTCAAATCCCTTGATACGGTCCCTCCGTCATAGCTGTAAGTCCCGTCCTCCAAAAGGCATATTCTGCATACACCAGAATTTTCCATATAGAAGTCCAAGGCCTGAGAATCGGAAGCGACGACCTCCTGCCTTTCGGCTGTCATATAGCGCCACCCTGTATTTGTTGCAATGCCTGCATACTTTTTACCGGCGGAGGATACAAAAGCTCCCGAATCCACCAGAACATAGTAGCTCCCGTTGTAGTAAAGCTCAGAGGAGGGCGTTATCGTAACAGTGTTACCCTCCATGGATACACGATCGCCGTCATCCACAGGAATGCTTTCCACCAGCTCGTCATTGTCGGCTCTGTAGATGGAAAGGTTCTTATCCTCCACGGGAGTGACGCTGACATTAAAGGTGAGGCTCAGAGGGTCTTGCGGGTCAATCTCTGAAGCCCATGTGGAAGGAGTCAGAGTCGCTGTCACCTCGGGAGCCAGGAGGACGCTGATTTTTGAGGCCGTCTGTACAGAGGCGTTGTCGGAATCGTGAAACACTGCCAGCTCCGGCAGATAGGAAGCCGCTATTCCTTCATTAGGCCTCTTTACCCAGGTATCCCCTGCGTTAACCAGCCCGGACATGGCGCCTGTCAGCACCTGGTCGCCGGTCATCGTTCCAATGGCCAGGGATACAGCAGCGCCTGTTACCGCAGTGCCTGGTAAAGCTCTCCCGGCGCTGTTTCCGTTAGACTTGTAATAGACTCCGGTTAATTCAGCGGCACCTGCTATAATTCCGAAGAAACCGCCTGCATCAGCAGAGGCAGCCAAAACGCCGGCAGTGCCGGCACTGTAGCAGCGGATAAAGCGCGAATTCGCCGCAACATAGGCTGTAAATCCGCCGGCATATCCAAGATAAGTCGGACTTTCCGCTCTTGCATCGCCGGTGGCATAGCAGTCCGTCATAACTGCATTCCTGCTATGTGCCAAAAATCCGCCGCTAAAAGAATTTACGCTGCCGGTTGCCGCAGAGGAAACATCTCCGGAGGCATAGCAGCTGTTAATGGGAATCGGGCCAGACATACCATCAGCTGAGCCTGCGAACCCACCGGCATTTGAATTTGCATACATACCGCCGGCTACCGCTTCTACATTCCCGGTGGCGTAGCTGTTACTGACAGGCCTTGTACCTTGGAGCATCCCCGCCAGGCCTCCCGCGTATGCCGCCCCGTTTGCCTGCACATGGACATCCCCGCTGCATCCGGAGTTTAAAATACTGCTCTGATAGGCCGTACCGATAAGTCCACCGACACACGTCATGCTTGTGTTGGTTGTTGTAAAGCTTACCTCCGCAGAGGAAAAGCTGCCGGACAGGTCGGTATTCTGTAAATAGCCCACCAGGCCCCCAACATAAACCATAGGCGGTCCGTCAGCGCTTCCTGTGACGCTCCCTGTACTGGTGCAGTTTTCAATTCGGGATCCTTGAATCCTGGAACTTCCCGCTACACCTCCTGCGTAAGCCCAAGAGTCTACTGCTGTTACCGATAAATCCACATCGGTATCACAATTCGTGATAAAACCGGGAATGGACCAGCTAAAATTGGGGGCGGTGCCATTAATTCCGACAATGGCTCCTGCAGCCACGTCTCTGCCGGCAACCGCCATTTGGCCGGATACCTGGCAGTTTGCTATGGTACCCTCGTTTACCCCCGCTATCGCTCCGACATAAGCGTAGGTGTCAGAGCTGTCAAAAACGACGACGGAGCCAAAGGACTGAAGTATTGTAGTATAGTTCACATTGATGTCTGCGTCTTCCATGACTAAATTCTTTACTGTCCCTCCAGCCCCGATGCGGCCGAAAAGACCGACACCAAGCCCCTCATCCAAATTAATTCCACCATCTGTGACCTCAATGGTAAAATGGGACAAAGTGACGTTCATTCCGTCCAGCGTTCCCTCGAAGGGCTCTTCCAGTGTACCAATGGGCGTCCATTGAGAATAGCCGGAGAAATCCAGGCTGTCTCCCACCGTTGGTCGCAGCTCAAAGAATCTCCCGGAAAAAGAGTTGCCGGCAACTACCCGCTGCGCCAGCCCGGCCAGATCCTCCACGGTTGTGAGGATATAGGGATCTGCTTCCGCACCGGAAGCTCCGGTCATCCAGGCTGTATTTGGCACCGCCGCTGCTGCCAGTGCACGGGACGGCAACAGGGAAAGGACCATGGCCAAAATCAGAACGAAGGACAGTATTTTTTTACCCATACCTGAAATTAACTTAGCTTTCATAATACCTGCTTCCTCTTTTTTCTTGATATTGTGGTGATCTGGAGCCAAATGAATGGTTATGCCATGCATTCATTCTTTTTTCGCATCGCCTCCTCATGCGCCCCTTCGAGCTTTTTCTACATTTTTCTTAATTTTATCAGCATCTTCTGAAGGAATACTGAGTGAACTTCCAGGGTAAAAAAAAGAAAACCCGCTCCCAATAAGAGATTTCGGGTTTTCTTGAATTTGTAATATTGTACCAATTCTGATTATGCTTTTTAAATATTAAAATTTCTATCTTTGAAATCAGGATATGAGGAAATCCCTGATTCATCCTTCCTCATCCGAACCTCCTTCCACACTCCAGACTATTGTGTTGTGCAGCACCATTTTAAAAAAAGCCTATTTAAAAAGAATGCCGAGGGTTTCACGTTAACGCAAGAGCGCTGTCCGAACTTTTCAATTTTTATCCGGCACAGTCGCCCGCTTTCTCAGGATGAAGGTTTAATTTGGTGAAGGCGGTAAAGCCTGGAACAGGCGAATTCCCTCTTCCCTTGCAGTAAGCGAGAACCAGCTTACTTTGCTGTTGGCATTCCACTAAAAATACTTTGGCACATGGTTTGCCCACCGCCTGACAAGCTCCGTCCAATCATCATCTCCGCATTTGACCATGCATACGCTCTTTTCCTTTGTTTGCAGCACGGAAGGCAGAATGCGAAAGCCGAACCTTTCATAAAAGGCCGGATGAATATCCGAGTATAAAAAGATATAGGCGCCTTGAGCCTCCTCAAGTTTAAGACAATGTCGGATAAGCTCTGTGGCATAGCCCTTGCCGCTATACGCCTGCGGTGTTAGAACCGAACCGATGCCAAACACTTTTTTATCGCCAATGGATCCCATATTAAGAAAAATAAGGGAACTGACTATCCGATTGTCTACCTCTACTACATAGCGTGTACCAAAAGCATCTTCCCTGCCATTATCCGAGCAATATTGCTCAAAGGTTCTGTTTTTAGTCCATACCTTGTAGCCTTCAGCAAAAAGCTCCTGTCTTTCATGAGGCTGTGCCTGTCTGAATACCATGGAACCGGCTCCTTTTTATTTCTCTTTTATTTTCTGCTTTTTTTCAGTCTTTTAATAGAGTATAAAGAAGAAAGGCCAGAAATTCAACCCGCCATTCCGCTTTAAGACTTCTTTCGAAGCCCAAACAGGCAAAAAGACCCGTGAAATACTCACGGGTTCTGCTTGACCTGCTAAGAGCTACTCCATTAATTTTTCCGTTTTCGTCAGAAATTTATCCAATGCCTCAACCGCATCCACATTCGAGCGTCCGGCCAAAACCAAAAGCCACCAGAGACATTCTCCCAGCTTATGCTCAAGCTGTTCAGACGCATCTCCCTGAACCGGCCAGCGCGCCTCAGTGGCCATAGTGAGCCGTCCTACCAGCCCTGCATCCGTCAGAAAAGCCAGTGCGTCCTCTTCAACTGTCCATTCCTTTTCATGGAGCTGCCTTTCCAGCTTATGATAGCTTTTTCTTATGCCCATGGAACGGGTAAAGGCTTCCTGTAAGCTTA
>JAEXPO010000343.1 GCA_023446675.1 Bacillota bacterium
GCGGTATACGCGTGCTTCTGATTGAAAAAAATGCCTTTTTGGGAGGCAATATGACAGGGGGACTTCCCTGGCTGGGATTTCACGAAAAGAGTTCGGGAAACCCGGTTGTTGGCGGTATTCCTTTGGAAATAATCCAAATCCTGCAAAAGCAGGGGGCGGCTACCGAGTTTGTTTTTGACCCCATAACCGGCAGTGCTGTGGGGGTAAATCCCGCAATGCTTAAATTAGTGTTATTCGACATTCTTAAACAAGCCGGGGTGGATTTCTTAATGCACAGTATGGTTACCCATGCTGAAGAAAATAAGATAACGGTTCACAATAAAGAGGGCAGCCGTACATTCGACGGGAAAATTATTATCGATTGTACCGACAGCGCGGATGTGTGCGTGCTTGCGGGAGCGGAATACACCTATGGCCGGAAGAACGACGGAAAGACGCAGGTAGCTAGCTGTATAGCCAGATTTACAGATATCGACTATCCGGAAATGCTGGCGTATTTTAAACAAAATCCAACACAGATCCGTCCTTTTGCACTTGAAAAACACGTATGCGAAAAGCTGCTTAAACAGATGGAGACGGCGCCGATCGCCATCCTGGGCGCCTTTTCCAATATTATAAAAGGTGCCAGAAGAGACGGCTTAGAATATAAACGCGACCAGTTGATCGGCGTGGTTTTTCCTCCCCTGAAAGAGTTGATGCTGGTGGCCAGCAGGGTTGAAGGGGTTAATGTCAACGATGCGCAAAACCATACCCGGAGCGAAATTGAAGGAGTGCTGCAGACCAAGGTAATACTGGAGCTGCTCCATAACTATATCCCCGGGTGCCGCAATGTACGGCTGCTTGCTTTCGGACCTCAGATCGGAGTCAGAGAGACGCGCCATATCCACTGCGACCATATGCTAAGTGCCGATGACCTGCTTGAGCCGGCCTTTTTTCATGACAGTATAGCCAAAGGCAATTATCATCTTGACATTCATTCTCCCGACCATGGGGGGCTTGAGACCAGGCAGCCCCCCGTGTATCAGATTCCCTACCGTAGCCTTCTGCCAAAAGGGCTGGAATGTATGCTGGTTGCAGGCCGTTGCATAGGTGCGGATCACGAAGCTATGTCCTCAACCAGAGTAGCCCCGATAGTAGGAGCACTAGGGGAGGCGGCCGGCACCGCGGCGTCCATAGCGGTAAAGAAGAATGTACCATTACGTGAAATCGACATAAATGAGCTGCAAAATACATTGCATGCCAGGGGAGCAATTTTTTAAATTTAAAAGGATATATATGAAAGTTTGAGAATATTGCGTAAAGGTATCGGTGATGAAAAAATACTGACAAAAGTAACGACAGAGTTGCTAAGGTCTAATCAGCTATAGGAAGAAATGCTTTTTAATTGGTCAAAATGAAGGAAAGGTTGTTAAAAGATTATGATCATGGATAGCGTTAAGCAGCTTACAGGTTATGAAGAACTCATTCCGGGGGTTGCAAGGATCGCCGAGTTTTTGTCCGGCTGTTCCGGCCAGACAAAAAACGGCCGTTATGATATTGACGGGGATCGTATTTACGCCAGTGTATTTGAATATGACACGGTTTCACCGGATGAGATGAAATGGGAAAGTCATCGGGAATATATTGATCTGCATGTCCCGCTTATGGGTGAGGAATGCATTTTTTGGGCGCCTGTCGAAGAACTTACCGGCATAGTGGATTACAACCCTGACAATGATTGTGAATTTTATAAGGGAGAATACAGGCAGATAGTGAATGCAACGCTGGGGCTGTGCCTTTTCTTTTTTCCTTGGGACGGCCATAAGGTTAAATGTCATTTACATGGTTCCGGCCATGTTAAAAAGGTTGTCATTAAGATCAAAATCACATGATGAGGCTAGAAAATTGAAATAAACACTTTACACAGGAACGCTATCGGAGGAAAGCAGATGATCCGGAGTTTTGGTGATGGAAGAGACTGGTTTTTTGAGCATAAGCTGGGCATGTTTGTCCACTGGGGACTGTATTCCGTGCCGGCCTGGCATGAACAGATTATATGGCGTGGTGAATACAGGCGGAGTGAATATGAGGGGCTTAAGGACAGATTTAATCCTGCTGACTATGATCCAGATCGCTGGATTGACCTTATGGAAAGCTGCGGAATGACCTTCATGGTATTCACTGCCAAGCATCATGACGGGTTCTGCATGTTTGATACCAAATATTCCGATTACAATATTATGAATACGCAATATGGCAAGGACGTGCTGGGAATGTTGGCCGATGCCTGTGCGAGGCGTAATATAAAGCTTGGAATTTATTATTCCCTGCCGGATTGGCACCACCCAAACTATCCTAACATGGGCCGCCATCACGAGATGTGGGGGCAGAGGACAGGAGATGAACCGGATGAGGCAAAATATCTGGATTATGTCAAAAATCAGGTAACTGAGCTTTGTACGAATTACGGGGATATTTGTGAATTTTTTTGGGATGTGAACACAGCCGAATTCTGCGATCCTGATCTGAATGCACTTCTGCGAAGGCTCCAGCCCAATATGGTTATAAACGACAGAGGGCCTGGTGAGGGTGATTTTGGCACGCCCGAACGAAGCCTGCCGGACGGCGAGGAGTTCAGAATTCCTACCCAGGCCTGCAGCGCGCTGGGACGGGAAAGCTGGGGCTATCGCAAGGATGAGGATTATTACACGAATAAGTTCATGATGAAATCAATCGACAAAATACTTTGTATGGGGGGGAGCTATCTGTTAAACATGGGCCCCTGTGCGGACGGCTCCATAGACCCGGCTTATACAGAGGGCTTTTCCGTCATTGGCGATTGGTACCGGCGAGTAGGGGAAGCCTTTCGGAGTACTTGTGCGGCGAGTTATCTCGTTTCAAAAAGTAAAGGAGATAGCCCGGTTCTGGCCACCAGACGGGGCAATGCTATTTATATACATCTTTATAAGGAACCGGATGCAAAAGGGCTGATTCTTAAGCCCATTTACCGCATGCCGCGCAGTGTGACACTCCTAAACGATGGAAGTCAGCTTGACTTTGATGTGGAGCTGATGCCGGAATACTGGCAGGAAAGGCCCTATCTTCACATTAAACGCCTGCCCGCAGACCGTTTTTATGGTGAAGTGATGGTTCTTAAGCTTTCTTATGCCATGGAGGATATTATCTAAAACCGGGATTCTGGAAGGATAATCCTGCCTGCATTTTCGTCGGCCTGGAGAAAGGGTTAGGTCAAAGGATTATGGGCAAAGGGGCGTATTAATGAAGTTATCTGCCTGTTGTGTTTACAATATATGAAATATAAAAGATAGGTTCAAATAAAGGATAGGGAGATTAGGAGCATGAAAAAACTTGATGGAATTTTCCCTGCGTTGCTTACACCTTTTACCAGGGAGAACAAGATAAATGAAAAAGCATTGCAGGCACTTGTGAAAATGAATATTGAAAAAGGTGTCGACGGTTTTTATGTGGGAGGCAGCACAGCGGAAGCCTTTCTTCTTACCCTGGAAGAGCGGATGTATATACTTGACTTAGTTGTCGCCGAGACAAAAGGGAGGTGTGCCATAATATCACATATAGGCTGCATAAGCGAGGATGAGGCTATAACGCTGGGTAAGCATGCGGAAAAAGCAGGTATCGATGCCATATCCTCAATTCCTCCTTTTTATTATGGTTTTTCTTTTGAGGAGATAAAAAACTATTATTATGGTCTTGCGGACAATGTCGATCTTCCAATAATTCTTTACAACTTCCCTGCAAATTCCGGAGTTACTCTCAATCTGGATAATATGGGTGAATTTTTTTGCGACAGCAGGTTTATAGGCCTCAAGCATACTTCCAGCGACTTATTTACCTTGGAGAGAGTAAAACAAAAATACAGCAATGTGACCACATACAACGGGTACGATGAAATTTTCCTGGCAGGACTTATCATGGGGGCTGACGGAGGAATAGGAAGCACCTATAACTTCATGGCAGAGAAATTCATTAAAATCAGAAAGCTATTTAGAGAAAACAAAATTAATGAAGCACAGGAAATAATGACAAGTGCCAATGAGATAATAAAGCTTCTGATAAAAGTAGGAGTGCTTCCTGGCGAAAAAGAAATTCTTAATATGATGGGACTTGAGTTTGGTGAATGCAGAAAGCCTTTCCGGAGACTTGATGATGAGAGTAAAAAGCTTCTCAGGGATGTATGCCTGGCAAATGGAGTGCTGTGAGGAGAGAGTGAAAATTGAGGAATGAGCGCCCTAACGCTTTCTGTGGCTTATACGGAGAAACGGTGGACATTGTGTCTGCCGTTTTCTGTTTCTCCGGCAATCCGCACATAGTAAACGGGATAATGGATGTTAGCGGCAAACACTTAAAAAAACCCAGCCGGTATTTTTAGTTCGTCTTAACAGAAAAAATGCATAAAAACGTTTTACTAAAAATAATCAATAATTGATGCAAATTTAACAAATTAAATTGATAAAGTATACTGTAATCTATAATAAAAATAAATTTATATAAAGTATTGTAAAAACGTTTTACTTAATTTATAATGAAATCATAAAAAACATTACTGATACAGAAGTTGTATTTGGAGTAATTGCTAAAATGCAACTAATATTCTACATAGAATAATAAAACGTTTTATGGAATCTGTAATATGTCCTATGCCAGAGCAAAATCCCCAGGAAAGAAACCTTATTATAGACATTATTCGACAATCTCTCTTTGGCCGGGGGAGAAATACGGCCATGAAGCAGGAGGTTTTTATGGGTAAGCAGAGCTTTCTTTCGCGTCTTAAGCGTCAATTGCCCCTTCAAATGATGGTGTGGCCCGGTCTCATTTTTATGATTATTTTCTGCTACCTGCCTATTTATGGCCTGTCGGTTGCCTTTAAACGCTACACTGTGGTGGATACCATTCAAAATGCACCGTGGGTAGGGCTGGAAAATTTCAGGATCGCCTTTACGGACAGCTTTTTCTGGGCTTCAGTGGTAAACACTCTGGGCATAAGCCTTTTAAAGCTTCTCATCAGCTTTCCGCTTCCCATTTTTATTGCCGTACTTATCAGCGAGCTGAAAACAGGCCGATTTAAAAGGGTAGTACAAACCGTTTCCTACCTGCCGCATTTCCTTTCGTGGGTAGTTCTGGGTGGTATCGTTATCAATGCATTGTCCACCACTGGGATTTTTTCGACCCT
The DNA here is from genome assembly GCA_023446675.1 of Bacillota bacterium. Taxonomy (GTDB): domain Bacteria; phylum Bacillota; class Clostridia; order DSM-8532; family DSM-8532; genus DTU059. The sequence continues at coordinate 5,189 of JAEXPO010000343.1, forward strand.
TATGCAGGGACTGGGTCTTATTGACCGGCCGGTGAATTATCTGGTTCAGCAGGAAAAGTACTGGATGATAGCGGTTTTGAGCGATGTATGGAAGGAAACCGGGTGGAATACGATTCTTTACCTGGCCGTTATTACCGGCATTGATCCTACCTATTATGAAGCGGCTCGGATAGACGGCGCGGGTAAGCTGCGGCAAATCTGGAATATAACCCTGCCCTTGATGCGGCGTATTGTGGCTTTGAACTTCGTTCTTACCATTGGCGGACTTTTGGGGTCCAACCTGGATCAGACCCTAGTACTTATGAATTCCCTAAATCGCCCCAGGGCGGAGGTTATCAATTCCTATGTCTTCTCAATAGGTCTTGCCCAGGGAGATTTCTCCTATGCCACCGCCGTAGGGCTGGCCATTTCGCTTGTGTCACTGGTACTTGTGCTTTCAGCAAATGCTGTTACAAAACGGCTCAATCATGATGAATCCATTTTTTAAGGAGGTATGCGAGGATGACCATTACCCCTGCTTTCAAAGGACGCGGAAAAATCAGGGAGGACAGAGGCTTTAACCTCTTTACCGTAACCCTGCTTGCCCTTATGACCTTGATTATAGCTTATCCCATATGGAATCTGGTGGTTTCGTCCTTCAGCGACGCCAAATACCTTGCCCTGGGAGGCGTTACCTTTTATCCCAAAGGCTTTACTCTTGAGAATTACAAGGCTGTATTCAGAGATACCTCCATCTGGAACGCCTTCGGCATATCGGTTGCCAAAACCGGACTGGGTGTTGTAACCCATGTGCTGTTTACCAGCATGGTAGCCTATGGTATGAGTAAAAAATACCTTATGGGCCGCAAGCTTTACGTTGCCATCGGCATTGTTACCATGTTCTTCGGAGGGGGCATGGTTCCCACCTACCTTCTGTTCAGGCAGATGGGGCTCCTTAATCAGTTTTCAGTATATATTCTGCCCCAGCTGTTCAGTTATTTTGACATGATTATTCTTATGAATTTTTTCAGGGACATACCGGCTTCCCTTGAAGAGTCGGCCACCATTGACGGAGCGGGAACCTGGCAGGTGTTCGGGCGGATTATACTTCCTCTATCCATGCCTGTTCTGGCTACTATAGCCCTGTTTAACGGCGTATACCAGTGGAACGATTATATGACGGCCAAAATGTTCGTCAGTAATTCAGATCTTCATCCTGTCCAAATGAAGCTTTATGAGATTGTTGTCCAGTCTCAGACCACGCTTATGAGCAATCCGTCCGCGGGAGCGGTTCTTCCCACCACCACCCGCTCCATACAGCTGGCCACGATTGTTGTAACGGCCCTGCCCATCGTTCTTGTTTACCCCTTTCTTCAGAAGTATTTTGTTAAGGGTATTACACTGGGAGCCGTTAAGGAATGAAAATAAATTACATTATAGTAAATACATAATATTAATTATTCAAATTTGTACTGTATCAATTATTCTTGGAAGAGAACCCTCAAGAGCATGGGAAAGCAAGGAATGATCCCTAAAGGATTATCTATAACAATGAAAAGGGAGGAACAAAAAATGAGTAACAAGCAAGATCAATGGCGATCTTATTCCGTCCGCAAGGCAGGCGCTGCTCTTGCGGTATGCCTGCTGGCTGCGGCAACTGCGCTGTCAGGCTGCGGTTCGGGGAATCCCCCCAGTACCGGCGCCAGCGCCACACCCCAAAGCTCTTCCGGAGCAGGCAGCGCTGCCACCGACGCACGTTACACGCTTGATCCAAACACCCCTGCGTATCAGCTGGATACCAAGGAAGAAACCACCCTAACTTGGTATGTTAACGCCGACTGGTGGAATACGGATTTCGGCAATGATCCGGTTACACGCACCATCAAGGAAAAGCTTAAGCTCAACATTGAATTCACAACCGGGGATGATACTAAGCTTAACAGCCTCTTTGGCTCCGGGCAGCTGCCCGACATTATAACTCTGTTCGACAGCCGCTCCGCAACTGCCACCAAGGCCGCAAGCTGGGCCCTGCCCTTAAATGATCTGGCGGACAAATACGATCCCTATTTTTATAAGGTGGCCGCTTCCGATACTATAGGCTGGTTTCAGCTGAAGGATGGAAAGACCTATGGCTATCCCAGCTATTCAAACAGTAAGGCGGACTATGAGGCAGGCTGGCTCAAGCCTACCGATTTCTTTGTTGTTCGCGAGGACATTTACAAGGCAATCGGCGAGCCGTCCATGTCCACGGAGGAGGAATTTCTGTCGGCCTTGGCAAAGATAGAGCAGCAATTTCCCGATGTTTTGCCCCTGGGTATGCGCAGCTTCGGCGGCTCGGTGGGATCCATGGGAAATAAGTTCCAGGATTTCCTGGGTGTTCCTATTGCAAATGAAGATAATTCCTATTACGATCGAAATCTTGACGCGGAGTACCTAAGATGGATTAAAATAGTAAATAAGGCCTACCGGCTGGGTTATGTCGGTGACGACACCTTTGCCGACGACAACACGGCCTTTGAGGAAAAGGTGGCAAGCGGACGTTATGCCGCGATGTACATTTCCGGCGCGCCTCAGCTTTCCGGTGCCCTGCAGAAAAACATCACGGCGGATCCGGCCCGCAGGTATATTGCTATTGACGGACCCAGGAACAATCAGGGTTATGAGCCTGCTCTTTCCCAGTCAGGTATTTCGGGCTGGACCATAACCTATATCACAAAGAATTGTGCGGATCCTCAAAAGGCCATTCAACTTTTCACCTACCTCATAAGCGATGAGGG
>JAEXPO010000356.1 GCA_023446675.1 Bacillota bacterium
TGGATTACCTGGTGCAACGGCTATCACGGACCTACCATTGGCGTCGGCTATACCTTTGACTTCAAGACCTTTTACCAGCTTGAAAACGCATTCCTTCCCTACAACCGCAACGGCGTCCTGTTCCCACGAAAAATAAACGGCTACTACGGCATGCTAAGCAGGCCCAGTGATACCGGCCATACCCCCTTCGGCGATATTTTCTATTCAAAAAGCCCGGATTTGGAATTCTGGGGGGATCACCGCTTTGTCATGGGAACCTTCAGAGGTGATGCTTCGGCCTGGCAGTCCACCAAAATCGGCCCGGGGCCTACTCCCATTGAAACCGATGAAGGCTGGATACTTATTTATCATGGCGTTCTCAATACGTGCAACGGCTTTGTTTACCGTATGGGCGCCGCCCTTCTGGATCTGGATCAACCCTGGAAGGTCCTCGCCCGGTCCAAATATTACGTTCTTGCTCCTGAGGAAATTTATGAATGCGTGGGTGATGTTCCCAATGTGGTCTTCCCCTGCGCCGCATTAACCGATGCCTCAACGGGCCGCATCGCCGTTTACTACGGCTGCGCCGATACTGTTACGGGCCTGGCCTTTACCACCGCGGACGATTTAATTCAGTTTATTAAGAAAAACCCTCTGTAACATCCGGTAAAAGAAAACACCCCGCCTTGCCTCCCAATGCCGTTTTCGGCAAGAGAGACAGGCGGGGTTTCTTTATCGCTTTCAAAAAGCTTGGCATTACTCCTTAAGAGCCAGCTTTTCCACCACATCCTGATAGATTTTTATTAAGGGCAGCCCGGTCTTTTGGGCCAAAGCCTTTAAGCTTTCATACTCAGGCGCGGCTTTTTCAATGCCTTCATAGGTGCAAACCTTTACCCCTGCCTCACCGTAGGGCAATTGAACCGTTTTTATTGTTCTGTCCATGACAACCCTTTGGGCTTCATATTTACGTATGCCAATGGTTGTTGTTTCAGCGAGAATCCGTTTTTCCAGAGCTTTGACGCTCTCATTTCTTGAAAGCACCGAAAGCTTGATCGCAGGCCTGTTTTTCTTCATGAAAATAGGTGTGTAGAAAACATCCAGCGCCCCTTCCTCCAGCAAACGCTCCATAACATAACCGGCAATTTCACCGGTCATATCGTCAATATTAGCTTCCAGCACCATAATCCGGTCCGGAGCCTCCGCCACAGGCACCCTGGATTCTCCCGCTATCGTTCCCTCTGGGGAAGGTAAGGGCTGAGAAGAAGCCGAAACACTCTCACCTAATAAAAGGCGGAGAACATTGGGCATTTCAAAATCCTTTTTACCTGTGCCAAAAGCGGTTTTCTTCAAAACCATGGGCGGCAGGCTTCCGAATTCGTCGGCAAGCTCCGCCGCAATAGCCGCGCCGGTGGGGGTGACAAGCTCTCCCCTGACCCCGCTGGAATAAACCAGTGCTCCTCTGGTTGCCAGTATCTCGGCAGTGGCAGGAGCCGGTACGGGTAAAACGCCATGCCGGCATTTAACGGTTCCGCTTCCGGTATTCATGGGCGAAACCACCACCCTGTCGGGCTTAATGGCGTCCACGCAAATGGCGGCCCCCACTATATCCACAATGGAATCCACCGCTCCCACCTCATGAAAATGCACTTCGTCAGGGGTAACTCCGTGGACCTTGGCCTCAGCCTCAGCTACCCGCCGGAAAATACGCAGTGCCAAGTCCTTTACCTCATCCTTAAGGGAGCTTCCCTTTATAAGGCTTCGGATTTCCTGCCAGTTGGAATGGGCATCCGGACCGCTATGGCTGTAGTCGAGAGCGTCATGGTGGTTATGGTCGTGAGGATGTTCATGATTATGATCGTGATCGACACCGTGGGTGTGGTTGTGATCATGCTCATGGTCATGGGTGTGGTCGTGGTCATGGGTGTGGCCGTGATCATGGCCGTGGGAATGACCGTGATCATCATGCGAATGCCCATGATTGTGATCATGATTGTCACGGGGAGACTCTTCTTCGGTGAGAACCACATCAAAGTCCGTTCCCGCAATACCCTTCATGGCCTTGGGCCTAATGGCAAGCTCATAGCCTGAAACGCCAAGCTTTTTAAGCTCCTTTGCAAGATACTCCGGATCCACACCCAAATCCAGAAAGGCACCTATGGTCATATCTCCGCTTATACCGGAAGCACAGTCCATATAAATAATTTTCATGCGGGTTCCTCCTCACACAGCTTATTGATTCGGTTGGCAAGACATGCTGCTCCGAAGCCGTTATCAATATTCATAACGGCAAGGCCCGAGGCGCAGCTGTTAAGCATGCCCAGGAGCGCGGAGAGGCCGCCGAAATTCGCTCCATAGCCCACACTGGTAGGAACGGCAATGACAGGCTTATCCACAAGCCCTCCCACAACACTGGGAAGAGCCCCCTCCATTCCGGCCACAACGATAATAACATTGGCCCTTTGAAGCTCCTCGACTTTAGAAAGCAACCGGTGTATTCCCGCCACACCCACATCATAAAGCCGATCCACCCGGTTGCCCAGTATCTCGCCGGTTATGGCAGCCTCTTCGGCCACGGGCACATCGGCTGTACCGGCGGTAACCACCAGGATATTTTTTTTGCTTGTACCGAAGGGCTTTCGTCTTACAAGAACAATGCGCGCCGCCTCAAAATACTCGGCATCAGGCGCTACCTCCCGGATAGCTTCATAGGCCTTTTGATCCGCCCGTGATCCCATAATGTTTCCGGTGCTTTTGACAAGCATGTCCGAAACAATTCCCTTAAGATGCTCCAAGCGCTTTCCGGGACAGTAAATCACCTCGGGAAAGCCGTTTCGCAGAGCGCGCTGATAGTCTATCCTCGCATAGCCAATGTCATTGGCTGCAAGTCCCTTTAACTGTCCAAGGGCCTCATCCGGATTAACGGCACCATTTGCCACTTCATCCAGAATAGCCTTGATATCGCTTAATTCCATAAATAATTGTCACCATTGCTCTCTAAGCAGAGAGAACAACTCCTTATCCGTTTTAATGTGAACACTCATCAATAGCCAAATACGGCTTGTTACCCTTATATTATCCCGTTCGGAGGCAATTGCGTCAAGAGGCAGGGGTGTCTGAACCCTGCCGGTGAAAGCCCGGCACAGGCTGGAAACGCAAGCATGCACGCCGCAAAAGACTGGCACCGGTTGAGCCGCTGGATGAAAATATCACCTATAGCATCGAAATGGAAGATATTGTTATAGCACAGGAAGAAATTCACAGTATCCGCAAAGCAGTTGAAGACTTACCCGATAAATTTAAAATCCCAATCATTTTGTACTATACCATAGAAATGAGTGTGTCCGATATCGCGTCAACCTTAAAGCTCCCTGCGGGTACGGTGAAAAGCAGGTTATTCAAAGCGCGAAAGCTGATTGAGAAAGGATTGGTACAGCATGAACAGGAATAATGACAAGCTGGAGGTTTTACTCAGAAACACTTTGAGAAGTACGGAAATACCGAATGATGAGTTAATACGGAAAACCAAATTATGTTTATGGAAGGAGGAAGCCGTGTTGATTAAAGCAAGCAGAAGATTTTCATTGAGCACAGCCCGTATAGCCATTATTGCCGCAATAGCCATTCTGTCCCTGACTCTGGTAGGATTTACCTATGGCAACCGGATAATACAGATGCTGGGGGGCGGCCGGTTCGTGGAGGGTAAAGACAGCCACGGAAATTATTTTGTTTCCATGGATTTAGGCTTTGAGAAGGAGCCGGTGGAAGTACGGGACGGACAGATCTATTTTGTTTTGGATGGTTCTGATATAAACATCACAAGGCAATGCTCAGAACAATCCTACTATCAGTATGAAACGGTAGACAGTAATGGCTTCCGACAGATTCTCCTGATTGGCGGAACTCCGGATAATGTGGGAATGGCAGTGTACCTATGGGATCAAAACGGCGAGCTCAGAGGCAGCAGTGCAAGCTATAAGGGCGAAACGCCTGCATGGCTAATCTCCGCTCAAGAGGCGCTGAAAGCCGATAGTGTAAATTCCGTCTTTGGGTCACCCTAACAAGCTTAATCGATAATACCAGAACTCAAGGGCTGCCCTCTCCGTCTAAGCGGAGCCGGCAGCCCTTCTTCCATATTAACTGTTTTAAACTAAAGAAATCTCCCCTGATTTATTTAGTTGGTATAGCTTGAAATAAAATTGTCAATTTCCTCTTGTGGCAGATAGCCCCTTGCCGGAGTATAGAGCACGCCTTCCACCTCTACGGCAAGCTTTCCGTCTCCTATAGCATAGAATCGGAGGGTTTTACTGTCCTCAGCGGACGCCCCCAGCTCTACCGTCATATAGAGGGAGCTGCTGTCTGCGCCTAAATCGGTTTTCTCTACCCTGTAGTAGGACAGCATATCAAAGAAGGGCTCACGAGACCATTGAGGCTCACTGCAAAGAATGCTGACAGAGGAGTCAGGATTGTACAGCTTCAAATAATTCACGCTTCCCTCCTCCATTCCTGCCACTTCCTCAAGAGTTGGCACCTGAGCCTGCTGCCCGTTAAGGTTGGCAAAGGCCTGGGAAAGCTCGGGAGATATTTTCATATACCCGCCAAAGATACTGACGTAATTGGAGTCAGGATACACCTGCATATGGAGTACAGCCCCATCCTCCATCACCAGGTTTACCGGGACTCTCGGGCCTTCGGTGGGAGATTCCACACCTGTTGCCGCAAGGTCCACGACCTTAAGTCCGGGAAGCTCCTTTTCAAGAAGCTCCAGGAGCGCCTTATCTCCCCAGGTACCTAGCCAGGAGGCATCCTCCTCGCTTCTTAGCTCTACTGCCTTGATAGTCGGCTTCTCGGACAGCATCGCCATAATCTGGGATACGGTCAGGGCTTCCTTCTCTAAATTAACCTTGGCGGTTCTGTAAAAGAGCATGGCGGAGTCACCGGTTCCAACAATTACCGCGCGTTCAGTCTTCATACCCTTTACCGCAAATATTGGGGTTCCCTTGGATAAGGTGCTTGAAAAATCGGGAGGCGTCCCTGTATATAGAATATCCTTCAGGTCCAGGGTTACCTCGCCCAGCTGTTCTCCCTTCAATGCCTCCAGGTTCCTAAGCGATAAACGCTCATAGGCCAGCCAGGAGTCGTAGGTTTACGAATAGCCATCTCTAAATACAACGGACATATAGCAGGCATCCACATTACTGCCCATTTTGC
>JAEXPO010000474.1 GCA_023446675.1 Bacillota bacterium
GGTTATCGCGAAGGTCGATGACAAGGCCCTTAATCCCTTTGGCCATAAGCCCATCCAGGTGCTCTAAAAAGTCGGAGGCAATATCATCATCAAACTGGCGGATACGAATATAACCAATATTGTTTTCCATAACCTTACTGTTAATATAGGTAATATTAATTGCCCGGCGATCCATTACAAAATCCACATAATTATTGATATCGGGACGGAAAACGGTCACTTTAACAGCCGTGCCTGCCTCGCCCTTTATTTTCTTTATAATCAGATCCGCATCCTTAATATCTGTGACATCCTCGTTGTCTACCTTAACGATTTTGTCCCCCTTAAGAAGACCTGCTTCCTTGGCGGGAGAGTTTGCAAAAACCTCTGCCACGTTGAGCAGCGAATTTTCATCCATGTGGACGGAAACCCCAATCCCCACGTACTGGCCGGAAGTACTTTCCATAAATTGCTTCATTTCTTCCGGGGTGTAGTACACCGTGTAAGGATCGTCCAAGCCTGAGGCAAGGCCTTTTATGGAAGAGCTCAGAGCTTCATTGAGATCAATTGGCTCGTAATATTGTGTGGAAAGAATATTTTTAACCCTGTTATAGGCAGCCACGTCCTCGCTTGAAACACTGTCTGCGTCAAAAAACAGGGCGGTTTGAGGCTTGAACCATTCGCTGGGCTGCTTTGATATAAAAGTGTCCCAGGACGCCATATTAATTACGGAATAAAAATAGCCTCCGAAAAATGAGAATATTGAAAAAGCTAAAACCAATGAAACGGTTATTATTACTGTCCGTCGATTACGCATGCAAACACCCTTCTTCTAAAACAATCATAACCATTCTACATCCTATGCTTTTTTTTTGCAATCATTCGGATTGCACAAAAAAGGGATACCTCTGAAAGTATCCCTTTATATGTCTGATTGTATGCTCTACTAAACTTTACCTTTAAACTGCCTATTCAGCTTCAAGCCGAAATTATTTGGCCGAAATAAAATACTTGAGGCTCTTATCCAGAGGATCCTGGCGTTCGCCATTTACTCGTATTTCAAAATGAAGGTGAGGCCCTGTGGATAGGCCGGTGCTTCCAACCCTGGCAATAACATCGCCGGCCTTAACGGTTTGTCCCGCTTTAACCAGGAGTCCGCCGTTGCGAATGTGGAGATAGAGTGTGGTAACACCGCCGCCATGATCGATAATTATGGTGTTTCCGCCACCGCCGCTGCGCCAGCCGGACCAAATAACGGTTCCGTTAGCTGCTGCATGGATAGCTGCGTTGTAGGGTGCGTTTATATCTACACCGCCATGGAACTTTTTCACCTTCAGAATAGGATGCATTCTATAGCCAAAGGGTGAGGAAATACCTGTGTAACCCGGTGTAGGCCATTTCATTGTTCCGCCACCATAAGAGGTATTTGACGAGCTGAGCTTTTTAATGATGGAAGTTAATTCCTGAGCATCCTTTTCAAGGGAATCCAGATCGCTTTCGATTTGCTTAAGGCTTTGCTGGTTCTGTGCAATTTTGGTATCGTAGGCCGCTCTGGAAACTTGTATCTGATTAATGGCTTTAAGGCTGCTTTGTAGCTGCTCGGCAGCGTTGGCTTCTTCTTGCTCCTTAATGGTTTTTAACTCTTCAATTTCCTTTTTCTTTGCTTCTATGCTATCCATCAGATCCTGATCAAACTGAGCAACCATTTCCATAGCTTGTCTCTTCTTAAAAAGCTCGTTAACATCGGCGCTCTGAATAAGAAGATCATAATCGGTTTGGGTTTTGGATCTTATGTACATGCTTATCATGCGTTCCTGAAAAAGCTTAAGCTGATCGGCATACTCGCCTTCGGCCTGAGTAATGGCTCCGTCAAGAGTTGCAATGGCAGAAACAATTTCCTGTATTTGCTGCTCAATCTGGGATTTTTGATAACCCTGCTTTTCCAGTTCTGAAACAAGCTGATCTCTGGTTTTCTGATCATTAAGAATCGTATTTTTAACCTGATTCTTTTGACTGTTGAGATCCTTTGCCTCCTGCTGGACTTGCTTTAAATCACTTTGGGCATCCGATAACTGATTTGCGGAAGATGTCAAAACTAAAGGGAATATGAGTAGTACCGCAAGTGCGGAAGGTAGTATTCGCTTTATCATATGTAAGTTTCCTCCAACTTTTGGCTATTAAAAACTCGCTTTATGCATAAAGCATCGGATTTATGCATTTATAATAATAACATTTTGAATACAATTAATCAAGCGTACAGAAAAAAGAGCACGAAGATTATACATTCAGGTGTTTTCTTACGGAAAACAGGCTTCCGATAGATCCGATGCTGACACCAAAGATAAGATATATAAGGAACACTCTCAGGGCCACCGGTTCAAAAGGCAGCATAGTAAGCGTTTTCTGATTGAAGCTGGTTAGCATGGTATTTAAAAGATCGTGGAGCCAGGCGTAGGCCTGGGAGATGAAAAAGAAGGACAAAACCGCACTGGCAAAGCCAATAAGCATTCCCTCAACAATAAAGGGCCATCGTATAAAACTGTCCAGAGCTCCAACATATTTCATAATCTCAATTTCCTTGCGCCGGGCAAACACAGTCAAACGAATGGTATTGGCAATAAGGAAAACAGATACAATCATCAAAACCACCAAAACGGCTATTATGACATAATTAAATATTTTCAAAAAACCTTCCAGACGCTCCAGGCTCTGCGCGGAATAACCAACATCCGTTATGCCGGGCAATGCCTTAAGCCCTGTAATCAATTCTTCGCTGTAAGACGGATCCGTAAGCTTTAAATAATAAAACTCCGGTATATAATCTTCAGTAAGTCCTTCAAGAAGTTCTTCCTTTCCCACAAACTCCTCAATCTCCTGCCTGGCTTCCTCCTTATTTTGGAATCGAGCCGATGCGATAAGCTGAGACGCCTGCTTGGCCTCGATATAGGTTTCC
>JAEXPO010000573.1 GCA_023446675.1 Bacillota bacterium
ACTTCAAACAGTACTCCGTCTATAACGACTCCCTTTACTTTAGCCAGATCCAGTTCCCAGTTTCGGAAATTGTATTCCGCGCTAAAACGGCCGTCATCGGGATTGCCGCTTGCGCTTCCGCCAACCGGGTACGCATCATCCTGAATAAGGGGTATGTCCGTTCCGGCCTTTTGAGCCGCAATACTGTCCTCTGTATTGTATTCCAGCCGGATCTCCTCTCCACCTTCCAAAAGCAGTGTAAGGGAAATGTCCGGATTAAACCAGTACCACCTGGAATCATCCCAGGGCAAAGCACTTAAGGCCTCCAGCTCTTCCGCGGTTTTTGTGCTCTGGCCCTTAAGCTTTATAACATAGGGCGTTATCATCACGGTTTCATAGAATTCACCCTCATAGAGCGCCGGATCCGGGTGGAAGCTTAAAGCCTCGGCAGATACTCTTGAAACCGTGGAAGACAGGATACTGTCCTTTTCCTTAAGGCTTACCGTCAATTCCAGTTTAAAGCCCTCATAATCCTTCAGGCTGTTGTACTTAAGAAAATGGCTGCCCCCGCCTGCGGCAATGTAAAGCTCCTGGTTGTCAGCTCCCAGGGAAGTGGCGGCAATGGTAGCCGAATAGAGGAAATAGAGGGTATCCTCATCCCCCTCCTGCGGCTCCAGTGCCTCCACGTGACCGAGAAGTCCAAAGAGGGTTTGATCAACCTCCGGAAATACAATGCGCCCCTTTACCGCCAGCTCTTCTGCCTCCAGATCCGTCCCCTTTACAGCAAGAACGGCATAGACATCGTTATCCGTAAAAAGGGTGCTGTGGATGCCCAGAGTATACCCTTCCCCTTCAACGACAGCCGAATTTTCACCTACAACATTGATGTTGTTCCGGTATTTGGACGCATCCTTGCCCAATGCCCTTTCAAAAATACCGGTGCCAAGTGCCAGAGCGGTCACCGTCATGGTAGCCGTGAGAACCGCAACAGCGGCAACCAGAGCCACCTTGCCCTTTTTACGGGGCAGGTGCGCCTTATGCGCTCCCCCAGCCAGTGTTGCTTTAATGATTCTATTCCTTTCGTCCATGCTCATAGGAAGGATTTCAAAATCCTTTTCTGAGGGTTCATACTTATCCATGGCCTGATTAAGCTTCATAGAATGACACCTCTTTCATTTAAAAATGACTTTAGCCGGGATTTCTTCCGTGAAAGAATATTTTCCACCCGCTTTGAACTGAGTCCCATTTCCTCAGCAATGGTCTTGACTCTCTGACAGCAGTAATAGCGCCTTATAAAAATGGTTCTGTCCGGCTCAGGAAGGCTGTTGACAGCCGCCGTAACAGCGGACTCGTTCATATTGTGAATAACGGCTTCATCCATGTCAAAGTCGGAAGCAAGCTCCCATTCCAGAGTAATATCCGCTAATTTATCACGCTTTCGCTTCCTGTTTATCGCAGTATTTCTTGCTATCTTACACAAATAGGGCTTTATTCCATCTTCTCTTTTCGGATTAATAACCTCCACGGACTGCCAAAACCGTAAGAGAACATCTGAAAGCACCTCTTCCGCTTCATCTTTTCCGTTTGGTCCCAAAATGCGGAGAACGATAGCCTTCAAAAGCCCTCCGTATTCCTCCAGAAGGGCATTTAACCCATCATCGGGGGAGTCCTTCAACAGCTGTACAATTTTACTGTCTTCCAAGCGCATACCTCCTTTCCATCTGAACCTCACAAAAAGCTTGGTTTCAGAGGGAAGCCTTGGGTTACCCAGGGATCTTTCTTTATTCAAACTTACTTAAAAGCGCCTTCATCCCTATATACAATCAGAAGTACCTTTTTCACTCATTCCATTAAAGCACATTTTAATGATTTAAGAGTGGCCTATGCTTACATGCAATGCAAAGGAAAATTAAGGGAAAAGAAAAAAGAGGGTCCAGCCCTCTTTCAATCTGATTTACAGAAATAGTACAAAAAATAAAAAACGGACAGAAGAACATGCAGCATCATGGGTGCATTTCCTTCTGTCCGGCCAGGGTATCCTGATAAAGCTTTAGCTCTGGAAACCCATACAAAATACTTTTACTGAAAAGCTAAACAACGGCACAGGCCTCCGACGCTTCAGAACATCTGTATAAGGCCTCTATTGCATTTCGCGCTTCCACATGAGCTCTGTCATAGCTTTTGAAAAGGCTTTCAGCCTTGCCGGAATTGTGGTAGACCTTCCAGTAACGGCACAGGATGCAGTTTTTGCCCTTATGTATAATAAAGCTTGCCACATCATCTGCCGGTATTCCTAAAAAAATGCCGATTTCATGGGGGCAGCAGTTTACATAACGCCTTTTTAGACGTTTAAGGCATAGCTTCACATTCCCCGTATCCTTATAGCCTTCGTCCATAAGGAAAGCTTTGGCCTCGCCGTTCATCAGGCAAGCCTCAAGGCATTCCTTCCTATAGAAGAGCACATTAACACGAAAGCCCTGATCAAAAAGCTCTTCATAAAGAAGGTTTAATTCCCGGCATATTTCCTTTCCATACAAACGCCAGAGGTCGCAGGCCTTTCGTCTGTCATTGGTAAAGGTTATAAGTGAGGATGGCTTTTCACTACGGATAGTAGGAGCTGCCGAGTAGGCAATGACCGATTTAATGTACTCCCTTTCCGGTAAGCGCTCCAAAAGCCTGATAAATTGAAGAGTCACCTTTTCCTGTTTCTCCATGCTGCCAATCCCGCATTTCCGAATCGATTTTTATAGCAACGAAGCCAATTTGCTGCCAAGCGCCCTGGAAAGCTCAAGACCCTCGTCGTCAGGAGTATTGTTGACAATAAGGCCCTCGTCTGCCAGCTTAACGCCCTTATCCTGCATTCTTTCGCTCCAGTCTCTCATCCATTGACCGTCGCCCCAGTCATAGGAACCAAAAAGCGCCAGAGGCTTACCCTTTAAATCCTCCTTGGTGAGATCCTCAACAAAAGGCTCCATTTCCGATTCTTCAAGAACCTCGCTTCCCATGGACGGGCATCCTAATGCAACACCGTCTGCTGAAAGCGCATCCGCAACACTTGCAGAGCCCACTTCCAAAACAGAAACCTCCGCACCGGCGGCTTTTGCGCCTTCTGCTACTGCGTTTGCCATCATCTGGGTATTCCCGGTTCCGCTCCAGTATATGACTGCAATCTTTTTCATTCTTTTCCCCAACCCTTTCCTGTGTTGAATTTAAAAACTGACAGAATCCATTCCCCGTCCGTTACGAACAGGTGAATTTGATACTGATTTTCATTTTCATGTCGTTACCATTTTAGCAATATCTGTCTTAAGAGT
>JAEXPO010000658.1 GCA_023446675.1 Bacillota bacterium
TCACTGAGGAGGGCAAGCTGGTAGGCATTCTTACCAACCGGGATCTGCGTTTTCTGTCCGACTACAGCCAGAAAATCGGTGAGGTTATGACCAAGGAGAATCTGGTTACAGCCCCGGTTGGAACGACCCTTAAGGAAGCACAGGAAATTCTTCGCAGGCATAAGGTGGAAAAGCTTCCTCTTGTTGATGATAACGGGTATTTAAAAGGCCTTATTACCATAAAGGATATTGAAAAAACCATTCAGTACCCCAATTCCGCCAGGGACAAGGGCGGACGCCTTCTTGTAGGAGCCGCCATAGGTATGACTGCCGACATGATGCAGCGGGTGGAGGCACTTGTGGCTGCCAGTGTGGATGTGGTAGTGCTGGATTCGGCCCATGGCCACTCTCTCAATATAATAAACGGTGTACGCGCCATTAAAAGCGCTTATCCCAAGCTTCAGGTGGTCGCAGGCAATGTCGCCACGGCAGAGGGGGTTCGTGATCTGGCCCAGGCCGGAGCCGATGCCGTTAAGGTGGGAATCGGCCCCGGCTCCATTTGCACCACCCGTGTGGTTGCAGGTATCGGTGTACCCCAGATTACGGCTATCTGCGACTGTGCGGAGGAAGGCAGAAAGCAGAATATTCCCATTATCGGCGACGGTGGCATTAAATTCAGCGGCGATATCCCTAAAGCTATTGCAGCAGGCGCCTCTACCGTCATGATAGGCAATCTTCTGGCCGGTACCGAGGAAAGCCCGGGAGAATCGGAAATTTATCAGGGCAGACGGTTTAAGGTTTACCGGGGTATGGGCTCTCTTAGCGCCATGCAGCAGGGCAGCAAGGACCGTTACTTCCAGGAAGGCACCACAAAGCTTGTGCCTGAAGGCGTTGAGGGACGGGTTCCTTATAAGGGGCCTCTATCCGAGACCATTTTCCAGCTGGTGGAGGGGCTTAAGCATTCCATGGGCTATTGCGGCACAAAAAATATCCCGGAGCTTATGTCCGATGCCCAGTTTATCCGCATTACGGCAGCCGGTTTAAGGGAAAGTCATCCTCACGATATTTCCATAACCAAGGAAGCTCCCAATTACAGCACACAAATGTAAGCCTTACTTATGTAAGCCTTGCTTAGCTTTTGAAATAATCTGTTTAAAACCGCCGACAGTAGTAAGCGTTACCTTTTATTTTGCATGCAGGCATGACCGGGCAGGGCAACAGGGGTAATGTACACAATCGGCGGTTTTCTTGATTTCATTATTAAATTTTTTAAAACTCTTGTTATTTATCTATTTAATTGGGTAAAATTTAATTAAGATAAACTTATTTGGTTTGATATAAATTTGACAATCTGGCCTTTGTCTGACATGGCCGGGGTTTAGCACCATAGCAGCAGCTATGCTTTTGCAATTAAAGTGGAAGTCAATAAGGATGTCCGCATAAAAAAGCGCCTCTTTATCATATGCTATGGTAGAAAAAGAAGGAGTTGAAAGATATGGAAAGAAGTTTTTTGGAAGCCGTTAAAAACAGACGATCGATATATGGAATAAGTAAAGAAAAGCTGGTGAGTGAGGAAAAAATTCAGGGGTTGGTTAAGGAGCTGATGCTTCACACCCCGTCTGCCTTTAACTCTCAAAGTGCCCGTGTGGTCCTTTTATTTGATGAACAACATGACAAACTCTGGGATATGACCTCCGATGTTCTTAAAAAGATTGTCCCGGAAGAGGCTTTTGCCCAGACCAAGGAAAAGCTTGAGGGCTTTAAAAGCGGCTATGGGACGCTGCTGTTTTTTGAGGATCAGAGTGTTGTTGAAGGGCTGCAGGAGGCGTTTTCCCTTTATAAGGATAATTTCCCCGTATGGTCCCTCCAATCCTCAGGTATGCTGCAATATGCCATATGGACCCAGCTTTCGGATTTAGGGCTGGGGGCAAGCCTGCAGCACTATAATCCCCTTATTGATGAGGAAGTAAAGAAAGAATGGACAATTCCCGATAAGTGGAAGCTTCTGGCTCAAATGCCCTTTGGCAAGGCCGTGGAGCATGCCGGGGACAAAGCCTTTTCGCCCATAGAGGAACGGATTAAGGTCTTTTAAGAAACAGGTACACAATTGGCGGCCGGAGGGGGGATTCCTGCCGCCGTGTAGAAAAAGGCTTCGGAATGCTTCGTTCCGGAGCTTTTATATTTATTCCCCCATAAGTCATGTCGCTGCTTGCTTCACCGTATGATTTAGGGAGACATAATTGCAGGCAGGAGCATAAAATGAGCATACCGTCCGCAGCAGGCTTAAAGCCTGTCAGCCTCGGGATTGTTTTGCCCATGCCGGGTATGGGTACCTGGCGGGAAGAGGGGAGGGGAATTGTCTCTCACAGCTTGAAAAGGAAGATTACGGAGCTTTTTCGGACAGCTGCCGGTCCGGATTTCAGGATATGTGCCGTTGAGGACTGGCTGAATCTTGTGGCTGCCTTTGTTCCTGTAGAGCCGGCTGTAAGAGGTGGGCCGGGGGTAGTAAACCGAATGGAATATGAATTGAATGAAGCCTTTCTGGAGCTTGAAGTTTGCTCCGTTTTGGAGCATCCAAAAGTAAAAAAGCTCTGTCTTAAAGCCTGGGACGGCTCTCCTTTGGAGGCCTCCCTGCTGAATATTACCCGGCTTGAGTCTATACTTGACCAGATACAGGGACTGGGCGACTTAACGAAAAAGGAAATTGCCCTGACCGGGGATCCGGGTGTTATGGAGAGGGCCGTGGGAAATCTTATCAATCGGGTGAAAAGCGTGAATCTCTTAATGCCCGCAGGCTGGGAGGAACCACGGGGAGTGGCTGTGGCCTTTGAGGAAACGGGAATTCCCATTCATCTGACCGATGATCCCGAGGTGTTGTGCCGAACGCCGCTATGGCTTCGATTTCCCGGAGAGGACGGTCAATTCGATACCATGACAGCCGGTTATAAGGGGATCATCTTTGACGTAGAGGAATTAAAGCTGATTGATACGAAAAATAAAAAAATATTCATGCTTCGACCTGAATTTTCTTTGGCAATGAGGCGAAAAATAGGACTCGGCATGCTGCGTGCCTTCGACCCCGGAATACTGGAGGAATTTATTGCCCTGGCATGCGCCAGAGCCTTAAATATCAGCGGTTTTGAAGCCATGGAAATACTTGGAATGAGGATGTCTTTTAAACCTTGACATCCCTTTGACCGTACTCTAT
>JAEXPO010000679.1 GCA_023446675.1 Bacillota bacterium
CCCTTGGCCCATTCTGTTCCTCCTTGGCAAGGATGTCCGCGCACAGGCTCCTTAATATTTCCAGCAAATCCGTCACACGCCTGCACCTGGAAAGCTCAAACACATCATAATACCGAAGGGATTCGGAGGAGGTGTCCTCATAGCTCAAATACTTGTTCAGCAGCATCCCAATGATGTCATTGTAAATGACTCGGAAAGCAAACAGTGAAAATTTCTTATCCTGGAGAATTTGAAACAGCTCGTTTATCCTGTCATTTAAGGATCGGGCGTCACCGGCATGGAGCGCCTTTCTAAAGCCATCCAAATATCCCCGGGAAAAGGGCTCCACATCCGTTGCCGCGGCACTGACATCGGAAAAGCGTAACACATGCTCGCTTCCCATAATAAAACGGTTATCATAGGCCGTTCCTGCTTCCAGATAAGCAGCGGCTGCATTTTTAAAATCGGAATGGCTTTTGCTGACTGCTATAACTGCTTCCTCATCCAGAGAAGCCAGCAGGGAACGGACATTTTCAGCCCAGGCTGCCAAGGCCTCCTCAGAATCGGCAAACAGTGCGAAAAGATATTGCTCCTGGTCCACAATTTCCATTCCGTAGCCAGCCACCTCTCCCTTATCTTCAAACAGAGTGTATAAGGTTTCAAGAGTATGGCGGTCCCGTGAAACGGCGGCCATAAGCGCTATGCAATAATAATTCCGGTCGATGGCAAGCCCTAGGTGAGCAGCCGCTTTAACAGCTTCATCCCTGCCCGTATAACGGCATTTAATAAAATTTTTCACGAAATCGGCCCGGAAAGCGGCCATTCCTTCATCCAGACGGCTATGCAGGGCTCTGTTCTGTCCCATCAGGGACTCGATGCCGCTTTTTATGGCGGAGAAGCCATCCGGGGACGGAGTGAGCTCTCCCATGCTTTTTTGCAGCTCGCGTATGGGCTTGACATGCCGCCGGGCGAAGTACACCGTAAGCAGGGTACAAGGTATGCTGAGCATGAGAAGAAAAAGGCCTAAGGCCACATGGGAACGGGTGGTTTTTACCTGAACCGCTTCCTGAGGGATCAGGGAAACATAGCGCATATCCAAAAGACTGCCCTTCTGTATGAAAAGCAGATACTTTACGCCGTCCACGGTAAAATCCCGCACAGGTGAGCCCTCCGATTCGGAAACTGCCGCCTGCACGGCTTCATCGGAAACCGACAAACGGCGGCTGGCGGCAATAAGGTCCTCTCCATAAAAGAAATACAGATTGCGCATTTGAGAAATTTCTTCAGCAAGCATTCTCTGATAGGAGCTGTCGGGAATAAGAAAAAGGGCATTTCCGATACTGAAGCGCCCGTCAAGACGAAGGGGCAGAATAAAGGTGACAGCCTGTTTATTGGTTTCGCTTATTAAGGAGCTTTTAATGTACTGGCCCGGCAAAACGGTTATCTCCCCGTCCTGCTGGCGCAAAAGATCATTGAGGGTGGCTGCCGGCACATGCTCATAATTCATAAGCTTTTCCGTAAACATTTCAAGAGAAACGGAGGTCCCTGAGGAGTACAGGTAATTGTCTTCATGGAAAATAAGATACATCTGATCGTAAAAATCGTTGGCCGCAGTGTAGGAAGCCAGCTGCTGCTTCAAGTGATAGGCCTTCATAGGCGTCTCCTTGAGCTTAAAGGGAGAAATATACGGCGACAGGCTCATCTGGTTCCCGATGCTGAAAAGGGATGCAAGCTTTTCCTCATGCTGCATGCGAAGGGCGCTGAGCCGGTTGATGTTTTCTTCCGCAATGTTGGCCCGAATGGTTGCTGAAAATTGATTACTGACGTAGATGCCAACTCCCAAAAACAGTAAGGCCATAATGATAGCGTAGGAAATGATATACCTCAACAAAATAGAGCGGAAAATAACCCTTTTCATGACGGTGTTCACCCCTGTAGCATTTACTTATCCGGAGTTTGATTCTCCTCCGTAAATTAACTGTATAAATCATCACGTTCGCTCTTCTTATTGGCCTTTATCCGGCTATATAGGGATTGACGTAAAATAAACCGCAACACAGACTTATGTGCTGCGGTTTGAATTTACATCAAACAAGAAATATGTTAAATTATACAAATTATCATTAAATACTATGTATCCATTTGTATTTTATCACAGCAGTTTATTGGTTGGCAAGATAATTGTCATAGGCTTTCTGATAAAGCTCCACGTAACGATCTGCACCGACTGATTTTGCTGTTTCGAGGAATTTATTCCAGCTGCTGTCGGTAACTCCGTTGGTAATAAAATTAGCAATGGATTCCTTCATGAACTTCTCAATTTCATTAAACAACCGGGTAGCTTCCAGGGCATCGTCACTGCTCATCTTTGAGAGTCGGTACAGGTAATAGAAGGAGTTTTTCTCAAGCACACCGGCTTCAGCATAGGCCTTGCTGGATTCATAGCGTTCCACGCGGTGAGGCGGCATTTCGTAAATATCGAAGTAGTAGTCGCCGGGAGCGAAGAACTGGCCGTGATACACCGGTACATACTCGTAGAGGCCGTTATTCTCCGGAACATACTTTATTTCATACTTGCCGTTGCTGTTAATGAACATGGTGGGGTCAATGGGGCCGCCCTCTTTAATAGGACCGTTGGCGGAAATCATCATGGTTTCGGTTTCAAACTGGGCATCCAGCCACTGGAGTGTTTCCGGAATGTGCTTGTTGGCTACTGTTAAAGCGGCGCCAAAGCCGGGAACCTCCAGAATTTGGGGAACCGATACGCCGAATTCGCTGGCAGGAGGAATAATGGATACATACTGCTCGGCGATTTCGGCTTGAAGAGCGGTATTCTTGAGACGGAGGTAAGTGGTGTAGCCCACCTGTCCGGCGTTCATTTTAGCGCCCCAGACATTGGAGTCCTGAGTGATGGCTTCGGCGTCCAGAAGGCCCTCGCTGTAGCAAAGGTTCAGCCACTCGCAGGCCTCGCGGAAGCCTTCCATGTAGCCGGGGAACACCACCTTGTTATTATCATCAATAGCTGCGTAAACAAAACGCTGCAGTGGTACGCTGAAATTAGCGAAGTGGGTGTAAACGCCCTGGGTTTGATGAATAAGATCGGCAGCGGAGAAAGGAATTTCATCCTTCTGTCCGTTTTTGTTGGGATCCCCGTCACGAAACGCCCGAAGGACCGTTGTCAGCTCATCGATGGTTTTGGGAATTTCCAGCCCGAGGTTGTCAAGCCAGGTCTTATTGATATAGTGATTGCCGTCATGATTGACATTTTGAGCCGTCAGGTTGCCGACAAAATAAGTCTTGCCGTCG
>JAEXPO010000680.1 GCA_023446675.1 Bacillota bacterium
CTTTGCCTGTCACCCAATACTCGGATTCACCTGGGGAATAACTTATTTTAAAGGAGTTTCTGAGGGATCAGGAACAATCAGTGCTTCGTTCATTATAGATTACCATAGAACTATTATTTTTGCCGACCAATAGGGAAAGGAAGCTTATGCTATGAAGCAGGAATTGCTTGCGATTAAGAATCTGCACGCAGCAGTTGATGATAAAGCCATCCTTAAAGGCCTCAACCTCACCGTAAAAAGAGGTGAAGTTCATATTCTCATGGGCCCCAACGGAGCAGGAAAGTCAACTCTTGCAAACGTATTAATGGGAAATCCCCGGTATAATGCCACAGCGGGTGAAATTATCCTGGACGGAGAGTCCGTAGAAGGCTTGAAAACTGACGAAAGAGCAAAAAGGGGTCTTTTTTTATCTTTTCAATACCCCGAAGAGGTACCGGGTATAACGGTGGAAAATTTCCTTCGTTCCGCGAAAGGGGCAGTCAGCGGAAAGCCGCAAAAGCTCATCCCCTTCAGAAGGCTTCTTCATGAAAAGATGGATATGCTGGAAATGAAGAGAGAATATGCGTCACGTTATTTGAATGTGGGGTTTTCCGGCGGTGAGAAGAAAAAGAATGAAATTCTCCAGATGGCAGTTCTCGAACCCAAGCTGGCCATTTTAGACGAAACGGATTCCGGCCTTGATATTGATGCCATCCGCGTCGTGTCCCAGGGCGTCAGCCGGCTGATAAACGAAAACAATGCCATACTTATTATTACCCATTACAATAAGCTTCTGGAGTACTTTACCCCCGATGCCGTTCATGTGCTTTATGACGGACGCATTGTGGAGAGCGGGGATCTCTCCCTTGCCCGCCGCATTGAAGAAAAGGGCTATGAGCCCTTTAAGGCCAAAAGCGCAGAAAACCTGGCAGAGCTTGCCGCAAGCGGCAAAGGAGCGAGGTGAGGTGGAATGGCCGAAGCAAAAAAGAAAACCGTTGTGGACGATATTCAACGGGGTGTTTACGACCTTAAAAATGAAGTCCGCTTCTCCCACAAGGTCTCTCAGGGCCTCACGGAGGATATTGTAAGAGAAATTTCAAGGGAGAAAAAGGATCCGGAATGGATGACTGAATTTCGCTTGAAGTCCCTTGAAATTTACAATTCCAAGCCTGTACCAACCTGGGGGCCCTCATTGGAAGGGCTGGATATTGACCATATTACCACCTATATCCGTCCGGATACGGAAATGAAGGGAAGCTGGGAGGAGGTGCCGGAGGACATCCGAAACACCTTTGACCGCCTGGGCATTCCCAAGGCCGAGCATGAGTCCCTAGCCGGTGTGGGAGCCCAATACGATTCCGAGGTTGTGTATCACAGCATCCGCGAGGAGCTTGTGGAAAAGGGCATTGTTTACACGGATATGGAGACGGCCCTTAGGGACTACGAGCCTCTGGTAAAGGAATACTTCATGAAGCTGGTCCCGCCGGAGGATCATAAGTTTATTTCCCTCCACGGAGCGGTATGGTCCGGCGGCTCCTTCGTGTATGTGCCGGAAGGTGTGGAGGTCCCCTTTCCTCTCCAGTCCTATTTCCGCATGAATGCGCCGGGAACGGGACAGTTTGAGCACACCCTCATTATTGTGGAAAAAGGCGCCAGTCTCCATTTTATTGAAGGCTGCTCCGCTCCAAAATATTCGGTAGCCAATCTCCACGCGGGCTGTGTGGAGCTTTATGTAAAGGAAGGGGCCAGGCTTCGCTACAGCACCATTGAAAACTGGTCCAAAAACATGTACAACCTGAACACCAAACGGTGCTTGGTGGAAAAAGACGGGCTCATCGAATGGGTTTCAGGGTCCTTTGGATCCAGGGTTTCCATGCTTTACCCCATGAGCATTCTAAATGGCGAAAGAGCCCGGATGGAATATACGGGCATCACCTTTGCATCAAAGGGCCAGACCCTTGACACGGGATGTAAGGTGGTGCATGCCGCACCCTATACCACATCCAAAATCAGTGCCAGGTCCATATCCAAGGACGGTGGCTCTTCCTTTTATCGAAGCCTCATAAAGGTCACACCCGAAGCTCATAACAGCAAAATCGCATCCAATTGCGAATCCCTTATGCTGGATGATCGTTCGGTATCGGATACCGTTCCTGTGATGGTTGTTCAAAATGACAACATCGATTTGGGCCATGAAGCCAAAATCGGACGTATCAGCGACGACGCCATCTTCTACCTTATGAGCCGGGGCATCAGCGAGGACGAGGCAAGAGCTATGATCATAAGCGGATTTGTCGAGCCTATTACCAAAGAGCTCCCTCTGGAATACGCCGTCGAATTGAATAATTTGATAAAACTGGAAATGGAAGGAGCCATCGGGTAAGGAGGCCGGAAGATGGAAAAAAGAAAAGCTGAGCTTAATAAAAAAGAAGGCGGAAAGCCCGCAGGCTCTTTGTCGGAAAAACAGGGGCTTATTGAAAAAAGCCTTTTTGATGAAAAGCAATATGATACGGTTATCCGTATTCCAGCAGGTGAAAAACTTAACGAGCCCATCCTGTTTGAACGGATTTTAAAGGCAGGAAATCAAAATAACGTGGAAGCCTCTTATAAAGAGGCGGTGCTTATTGTTGCGGAAAAGGAAAGCAGCGCCACGGTGGTGCTGGATCTTAAAAGTGCCGATGAAGCTTCCCATAGCCATAGCCAAAGGGTTACCCTTTATGCGGGTGAGAATTCGCGGCTTCATTTTGTAAAGGTGCAGCGCTTCAATAATGCCACCCTTCATGAAGACAATCATGAAGCCCATACCGAAAGAAACGCCCAAATACAGTATACCCTGGTGGATCTGGGCGCTCAAAGCGGGAAAAACGACTATACCCTTCATCTTGAAGGGGAAAGCAGCCGTGCCGAGCTTAAAACCGCCTATCTGGGCGACGGCGAAAGAAAGCTTCAGATGCGCTATACCATGGAGCATTGGGGGCGGAGAACCGACAGTGTCATTGAAACCCGGGGTGTATTAAAGGACAGGTCGGAGAAGGATTTCTACGGAAGCCTGGATTTTAAAAGAGGAGCCAGGAAAGCCCGGGGCGGTGAAAGGGAAACCGTTATTCTTTTGGATAAGGGTGTCAAATCCAATACCATACCGGCTCTGTTCTGCCGGGAAGAGGATGTGGAAGGCTCTCATGCCGCCAGCGCAGGACAAATAGACGATAACAGGCTGTTTTACATTATGAGCCGGGGCTTTTCAGAAAAGGAAGCCAAGCGTCTTATTGTGGAAGCCTCTTTAAGCACCGTTATTGACGGACTGCCTGTGAATGAACTCAAAAAGACGGTGGAGACAGAGTTGAAAAGGAGGCTGGAGCTTTAATGAGCCGCTTGAATGTTGAGGAAATCCGCAAGGATTTCCCCTTGCTTCATAAAAAAATAAATAATAAGTCCATAATCTATCTGGACAGTGCTGCAACCTCTCAAAAGCCTTCGGCAGTTATAGAGGGCATGAAGGCCTTTGCGGAAAATCAGTATGGCAGCATACACCGGGGCGTTTACGCTTTAAGTGTTGAAGCCACCGCCCGTTACGACAGGGCAAGGGAGGCGGTACGCCGCTTTTTGAAGGCCGGAAGCACCCAGGAGATTCTTTTTACCCGAAATGCCTCCGAAGCCCTTAATCTGGTAAGCTACTCCTATGGCATGACCTTTGTTAAGCCAGGCGATGAGATTGTTCTCGCCATTTCGGAGCATCACAGCAATCTGGTGCCCTGGCAAAGGGTAGCAAAGACCATAGGCGCCCGTCTGGTGTATCTGTACACCGACAGTGAAGGCCGGATTCCCGAAAAGGAATACAGGGAAAAAATTACGGATAAAACCCGTATCGTTGCCATCGCTCAGGTATCCAATGCCCTTGGCGTTTGCCATGATCTTGGCGCGATTATACCCTATGCCCATGAAAAAGGGGCTGTGGTTGTGGTGGACGGCGCCCAGGGGGCTCCCCACATGCCGGTGGATGTTCGGGCGCTGGACGCGGATTTTTACGTGTTTTCGGCCCATAAGCTTCTGGGTCCTACGGGAATCGGCGTGCTCTATGGAAAAAAGAAGCTTCTTGAGTCCATGCCCCCCTTCTTAACCGGAGGCGATATGATCGAGTATGTGGAGGAGCAGGAAACCACCTTTGCCCCCTTGCCGGAAAAGTTTGAGGCAGGCACCCAGAACGCCGACGGGGCGGTGGGGCTTGAGGCTGCCATAGGCTATCTTGAAGGTGTTGGCATGGCCGCCGTCCATGACTATGAAGCGGAGCTGACGGCTTATGCTCTTGAAAGGATGCAGACCCTTTCCGGGGTTCGGGTCCTTGGCCCCCAGGGGCTTGACAGGCGAAGCGGTGTGATATCCTTTGAACTGGAAGGCGTACATCCCCATGATATCGCAACCTTCCTCGATGCCGACGGTATTTGCGTCCGGGCCGGACATCATTGCGCCCAACCCCTCATGACCTATATGAAGGTACCCGCGACCTGCCGTCTGAGCCTTTATCTTTATAATACCAAGAGTGAAATTGATGCCTTTATCGATAGTCTTAACAAAACAAGGAAGTGGTTTAGCAATGGAACTTGACGCACTCTATACGGACTTGATTATGGAGCACAGCCGAAGCGGGCATAACCGGCATTCCGTGGAGGATGCCAGCGTAAAGGAAAGAGGCCATAATCCCAGCTGCGGGGACGATATTACGCTGGAGCTTAAGCTGGAGAACGGAAAAATCGCCGAAGCGGGCTTCAGCGGCCATGGCTGCGCCATCTCTCAGGCTTCCGCCTCCATTATGATTGATCTTGTTACCGATAAAACCCTGTCGGAAGCCCACAACCTGGCAGAAACCTTTCTCTCCATGATTAAAAGGGAAGAGCTGAGCGAGGATGAGCTTGAGACACTGGAGGACGCGGCTGCCTTTCAGAATATCTCCAATATGCCTGCAAGGGTTAAATGCGCGGTGCTTGGCTGGCATACCCTGGAACGGGCTATAGAAAAGGTGGAAGCTAACGATTAAGCATTTTTTAATGATTTTAAACTTTTACTCATGAATGAATCCTCAGAAGCTGAATAACCTATAGGGTGTTCACGAGTGAATGGGTGTCAGCCTTCACCCGTGAACCCTGAACGGAGGAATCCTAATTGCTTTATCTGCCGAATTGAGCTTGACTTGCATATGTTTTCTTGATAATATATTTACATGGTATTGATAATAATTATCAAAATCACTCTTGCGAGATAAGGCATTTTGGCGGAAACGGTTCGGATAACCTCAATAGAAGCTTAAACACAGCAAACCAATGTAATCAATAAAACGAAGCATCCGGTTTCGAAAGCACGGATGAGGGGAGGATGGACATGAGTATTATTTTAGTCGGCGGACACGACAGAATGCACGATGAATACAAGGAAATATGCAATAAGCGGGGACACAGGGTCAAGGTATACACTCAAATGCCCGCACGTTTTGATAAGGCCATTGGCTCTCCGGACGGGATTGTACTGTTTACTTCCACTGTATCGCATAAAATGGTAAACACGGCTGTCAAAGAGGCCAAAAGACGAAATATCCGGATTATCAGAAGCCACAGCAGCAGCGCATCGTCTCTCTCTGCCGTCCTGGAGCAGATGGAGAGGGCTGTTGCCATCTAAGTTCTTTTTCGGCTTAGAGATCCGCTGAGGAATCGCCGGTCTCCGGAGCTATGGCAATATCCTTATTGGTAGCATTTTTCGGATTTTTAGGAAACCATCCCCGGGACACCCGCTTTTCCTGCTCAAACAGCTCGTGGATGCTCCAAAGACAGGTAAAGCCGGTTACGCCGAATGCCGCTGAAAGCGTGGGGTTTTCAACCAGGACGGAAATTAAGCAAAAGCTTAGTCCGCAAATTAAGAACACCGGCCATATTTTCTTGCCAAAATAATATTCGCTTTTTTTCACAATGGGGTGAAAAAGGCCGATTATAAGAAAGGTCACAAGACCTATAGCCAGACCATGATAATACATAAAACATCGTGTCCCTTCTGTAAAGATTTATTTATCTGAACGGGGGTTTTTTGACAGTTTATAGCTTTTAGGCTTCCCCCGCAAGGGAAAACTATTCGATTGCTTTTAGCCTTGGGAAACATCATTGATGAATTGACAAAAGCAGGTGTTAATGATAAATTATAAATGATAATAGTTATTAATTAGTAAGATGTTTTGTTAATAAGATTTGATGATAGATTATGGTCTTATAAAAAAACACTGAAGGGGGGTTTAAAACACTAACGGGTCATGCTATAATAATGTGTGCAAAGATGTATACAAAATACAGTATACATACATACACTAGTATAAAGTTGATTATATCAGGACTTTGTTTAATACATGACGAAGAGACAGACATGTTTTACAACCTAAAATTAAGGAAAACTCTTAGTAAAAAATAAAAATAGTTAAAAGAGGATAGGCTGACAGGAGTCTGTCCGAGAATATAAAAGACCAATTGTAAAGAAAGGCAGGAAGAATTATGTCCGCAAAGTTCAACACCGGAAAATGGAATGACGAAATTGTAGTCAGAGATTTTATACAGAAAAATTATACTCCTTATGACGGAGATGACAGCTTTCTTGTTTCACCTACTGCGAAAACAGAAAAGCTTTGGAGCAAGGTAAAGGAGCTCATGGATACGGAGCGTAAAAAGGGCGGTATTATGGATATCGACACGGCTACCATATCCACCATTGACTCACATAATCCGGGATACATTGAAAAGGATCTGGAAACCATTGTGGGGCTTCAGACAGATGAGCCTTTAAAAAGAGCCATAATGCCTTTTGGCGGTATCCGTATGGTGTATTCTTCTTTGGAAGCATACGGAAGAAAAATGGATCCGGATGTGGCTCGTGTTTTTAAGTATAGAAAAACCCATAATGACGGCGTCTTCGATGCATTCACAGACGAAATGAAGAAAGCGCGTCATACCGGTATTATAACAGGCCTGCCCGATTCCTACGGCCGTGGCCGTATCATCGGCGATTACCGCAGGGTTGCGCTCTATGGTGTGGATTTTCTTATTCGCAAGAAAAAAGAAGCAAAAGCCAATTATGTATTTGATATTATGGATTCCAACGTTATCCGCCAAAGAGAGGAAATCAGCGAGCAGATTCGTTCTCTTGAGGAGCTCAAGAAAATGGCTGCAGGCTATGGCTGCGATATTGGTCGTCCCGCAGAGGATACAAAGGAAGCCATACAATGGCTCTATTTTGGCTACCTGGCAGCTGTAAAGGAGCAAAACGGCGCTGCCATGAGCATTGGAAGAATATCAACCTTCCTGGACATTTATGCTGAAAAGGATTTAAAGGACGGTCATTATAAGGAAGAGCAGATTCAGGAGTTTGTCGACCATTTTATCATGAAGCTTCGAATGGTGCGCTTTTTGAGAACACCCGCCTACGATGAGCTGTTCTCGGGGGATCCCACCTGGGTAACAGAGGCTCTTGCCGGTATGAGCTGTGACGGAAGGCACATGGTTACAAAGATGTCCTACCGCTTCCTCCACACCCTTGTAAACCTTGGCCCCGCACCAGAGCCCAATATGACCGTACTGTGGTCCGAAAGGCTTCCTGAAGCGTTTAAGCGCTTCTGCGCCAAGCTCTCCGTGGAAACCTCCTCCATCCAGTACGAAAACGATGAGCTGATGCGGGAAAAATTCGGTGACGATTACGGTATTGCCTGCTGCGTTTCCGCAATGCGCATAGGCAAGCAAATGCAGTTCTTCGGTGCCCGCGCAAATCTTGCAAAAGCCTTGCTGTATGCTATTAACGGAGGCAAGGACGAGATTTACGGGGAGCAGGTGGGACCTCTGCTTGCGCCCATTCCCACCGAGTACCTGGATTATAATGAGGTTATGAAGCGCTTTGACCTGACCATGGATTGGCTGTCCAAGCTTTATATCAATACCCTCAACATTATCCATTTCATGCATGACAAGTATTGCTATGAGCGTATTCAAATGGCCCTTCACGATGAAGAGATTTTAAGGACCTCAGCCTGCGGTATTGCCGGACTGTCCGTTGTTGTGGATGCTCTATCCGCTATTAAGTATGCCAAGGTAAAAGCTGTCCGCAATGAAAATGGACTTATTACTGACTATGAAATTGAAGGTGACTTCCCGAAATTCGGAAACAATGACGATACCGTTGACCGCATTGCAATGGATCTGGTTAAGAGCTTCATGAACAAGCTGAGCAAGCACAAAACCTACAGGCAAAGCAAGCCCACCATGTCCATCCTTACCATTACCTCCAATGTGGTGTATGGTAAGAAAACCGGCAGTACACCTGACGGCAGAAAGCACGGCGAGCCCTTTGCTCCCGGAGCCAACCCCATGCACAACAGAGATACCAAGGGCTGTGTGGCTTCTATGGCTTCTGTTGCCAAGCTTCCCTATGATTACAGCGAGGACGGTATTTCCTATACCTTCTCCATAGTCCCCGGCGCGCTTGGGAAACAGAATGAAGAAAAGTACACCAATCTTTACAATCTCATGGATGGCTACTTTACAGGCGGCGGACACCATATTAATGTCAATGTTCTCAACAAAGAGGTTCTTTTGGATGCCATGGAGCATCCGGAGCTCTATCCTCAGCTTACCATCCGTGTTTCGGGCTATGCTGTAAACTTTATCAAGCTTAACCGTGAGCAGCAGATGGATGTTATTAACAGAACCTTCCATGAGCGCTTTTAATAAAACAAAATAAGCGTGTAGATTAAACCGGATTATGCGGAGCCGCTTCGATGAGTCGTTCTCACTGTGAGATCTTCTCCTTGAGCGGCTTTGATTCCGGGGTAGAATTTTTATGACAGTGATTTTCATCAGCCTTATAAATTATGCTAAAATACGAATGATACGGATATGAAAATCTCTGGCATGCTTGGAACAAAGCAAGCAAATATAGGAATAAGTAACTTTATACGAGGAGTGATGGCTATGACTGGGTTTGTACATTCGGTTGAAACCTGGGGAACGGTTGACGGACCCGGCATACGTTATGTCGCCTTTTTACAGGGATGCCCCTTAAGATGCAAGTTCTGCCACAACCCCGATACCTGGGAGTGCAATACAGGAAAGAAGACCGAAGCGAAGGAATTGGTTGAAGATATTCTAAAGTACAAAAGCTTCATAAAAACCGGAGGAGTGACGCTGACCGGAGGGGAGCCCCTAATGCAGAGCGCCTTTGTTGCCGAAGTATTCCGTTTGTGTCATGAAAATGGCATTCATACCGCTTTGGACACCTCCGGGGCCATACCTTTGAAAGCCTGCCAAAAGGCTGTGGATGAAACGGATCTTATTTTACTGGATATAAAGCATATTGACTCTCAGGCCTGCAAGGAGCTTACAGGCCAGGGAAATGAGAATGCGCTGGCCTTGCTGGAGTATTGTGAAAAAATTGGAAAGGAAGTCTGGATACGTCATGTCATTATCCCCGGTATTACAGGAGATAATGATTCCATTGAAAAATTGGGGGCGTACCTGTCGGGGTTTAAGGTCGTCAGCCGGGTTGAGGTACTTCCTTTCCATAAGTTGGGGGAATTTAAGTGGAAACAACTGGGTATAAATTATTCGCTGACGGATATTCCCGAACCATCACCAGATGCAATAGCAGCCATACGCCAAAAATTAAGGAGCTATGGACTGCAATTAGTGTACTGATAAGGAATCCGGATTATACTGACAGAACTCATTTAGGGGGGAGCTCGCCACAATAATCGTATCCTTCACTAAATAGACGAAGCCGGAGCATAAAACGTCACAGCTTTACAAAGAATTTTATTAAAATTTTTTGTATGGGTTTTAGTGACGTTTTTTGTTGTTTATTGGTCTAATTAGCGAATGGAAAAAAGGAAAACAGGTTCTTTTTTCCAAATAACATTTTAAGGAGCACGAGTATGAAAAAATTCATGAGAACGGTTGCGCTGACCCTTTTAGTTGTTTTATCCCTTCAGCAGGCAGTCTTTGCTGATGACACCAAAGCCACAGGCCCCAAAACCTCCAAGCCGACCGAAGGCGTGGAAGCGGTGGATCCTAATTACGGTACAAGCCAGGAAGCAACCAAGGGCTTGATTTCCCCCATGTACACCGAGTTTAACAGCTATTACTCAACCATTTACAATACGGGATATTCCCTTTATTGTGAGGGTGACACCACCGCTGGTGTTATTGCGGATCAAGTTAAAGTAACCGTTTACGTCCAGAGATGGAACGGCACGGACTGGGTGGATCTGCAAAGCTGGACAAAGACGGAGTATAATGATATTACTGCGATAATGGGTGGGCACTATTATGGTTACCAGTCAGGCTATTATTACAGGACACGCAGCGTACATACGGTAATAAAAACTCAGACGGAAACACGTAATTCCTCTTCTGCCTATATTTATATCAACTAAAAACCAGAGGGCGTAAAGGTACGGTTTAGTAAGGAAACATATTAAACCGTACCACAAAACGGCTGAAATAAAGTAAGCGAAGCATTATCGCATGATCGATAGGCCTCGCTTATTTTGTATTCAATGTGTGACCGTGTTAATTATCGCAACAGTGGTACGTGTTTTTCCTGGCTTGTGGATCATTGAAAACTATGACTACTTCATGGATTCAGCTATTTTTATCAGCTCTTTTTTTGATAGGTCACCATGAATGGTATAACTATTTGCGTCCGTATTCCAAATTAGATTATTAGGTGTTTTTTCAATATAGTAGGCTTCATACCCGTTTATCTTTACCTTGTCTACTGCTGCCGCGTCACCGCGAAGGGTATTCACTGTTTTTTCTAGATCCATAGGCATAAGCGTTTGCTTAACTTGGAAAAAGAAATCCGTTTCGCTTTTTGTGTATATTAAGATTAAGGTTTCCTGTTCTTCAAAATAATCGGATATCTTTACATTTGTAAGCTTATAGCCCTCCGGCACATAGGTGGGAACAAATATTTCAAAGCTAATCTCTTTTTGAGCCTCCCCGATTCGGGGATCATCAAACTTTTTGGAGCTTAGCGGAGTAGCCTCGGCATTATCGCCAAAAATGGCTTTATTATAAATTTCAAAGGTATCCTCCGATATATTAAAAATCGTTTGTATAAATTTCAGGGAGAAAGCTTTAACAGGGGTTTGAAAGCCAAGCATAACAATGAAAAAAACAACTGCAATGCCACAGGCAACAAGTGCGGGGCGAAGCCTTTGCATGAGCTCAGTCCGCTGATATTTCCACATTTTTTCCTGAACGCCTTTTATTATTTCGTCCTCAGAGGGACATTGAATAGTGTTATATTCAAGTGTTAATGCCTTTGTAATTAGGTCGTCAAGCTTTGTGTCGTTCTCGAGAGCAGCCTGCCGTTCATTATCAAGCTCTAACATTCTAATCATCCTCCTTGCCAAAGTGATACTTCACCTTATTTGATATCTTTTCCTTGGCACGCAGAGCCCTCATTCTTAAGGTGCTTTCTTTTATTTTTAAAGCCTGGGCGATTTCCACATAGGACATACCCTGAAAAAACTTTAAAATGATGACCTGGCGTTCTTCAATATCCAGCTCACCAAGACATTTGAGGATAGCTCTCAAATCCTCTCTGCTTTCGCACCATTCTTCCGGAACAATAGTCGATGCTGCGGTGACTCCGCTGTGCAAATTACCGTGCTCATCAAACAAGGGGTCATTCATACGTTTTTCACGGTTTCTTTTTCGCAGCATATCCTTTGATAGGTTGACTGCGATTGCGCACACCCAATTGCCGAATTTGTCTTTATCCTTTAATGTATCTATCTTAATGAATGCCGTTAAAAATGCTTCTTGAGTGACGTCCTTGGAGAGTTCAGAGTCGCGGGTTGCAATGCATGCCATTCTGTAAACTCGCTGATAATGACTGGCAATCATTACTTCCGACATACCGCCGTACCAGGCTCCGACTTTTCTATTGCCCGTTGCCGAAAACACCATATCGCCACCTCTTAATTAAACCCATTAAAAGTACATTATGTGTCAGAATGTGT